>JBDTPK010000109.1:0-7944 GCA_039932735.1 Nitrospirota bacterium | reverse complement strand
GGACGGGCTGAGTACGTGGGCCCTCGCCATGCAATTTTGGGTTAGCCAGACTTCAGTCATCCGGCTGCTGCGTCCCAGAAGCGCTCGCAAGGCGTAGCGTGCAATTTTTGACCGTTGGAGGAGTAATCCATATTGGGCGAAAGCAAAAGACTGGTTTCTCACGACTCGACGACACCCAAGCTTGCCCCGGCTCTTCAAAAACTTAAACCGCTGGTCTTGCGGTTGGCGCCAACGGCGGGCTTGTATCAGATGGGGTTGATCGAGTCATTGATGGCTTGGCTAATCCCCCTTCTTTATGCGGTGTTCAGGCTCTCGCCTCTTCTTTGCTCTTTGCCTCTATTCAACCTGATTGCTCACCTCGCTCACAATGCAGTGAAGGGAACAGGTCCAATATGCATGCCGTTAACAACCGAAGGGCGAGCCCGCCTGTCTGCGTGCGGACAGGTACAGGCAGGCGAGTGCAGCAGCGTTCATGAATAATGCGGGCTAATACCGAATGGTCCAAGCAAGTTTCGCACTCAGTTCTGAAACTTGGGAATGCCAGCCATGCTCGGTATCGGCGTTGTGATTGAACACGAGGAACACGTCGCTGCCGGGCTGCACGGCCCACCGCATCCGACTGTTCATGCCGAATTCGTTCGATACGTTGTCGTATTGCCCCACCAGGTTCCAACTCAGGTTTCGCGTAAAAGTCATGTTGAGATTGAGTTGCCCGATATGCACCGTAAATCTCTCGTCCGGGATGGCCAGCTGGACTTGACTATAGGTCGCCGCCAGATTGAACCAGGCACTGGGTCGCCAGGCCAACCTCGTCTCCAAGTTCATGCGGTGGCCCTGGTCGAGATACGCGCAACATTCGAGATCCACAGATCCTACCACGGCACGCGTCTTCGCACTTTCCAGAGATAAATGGTAGGCCAGCCAGGTATATTCTCCCGAAGGAATAATGACACCGGGCGCTATCTCAAACGGCGCGAAGTACTGCTCGCGTCTCACAACGGGGGCGATATAGAGGCTGTCTTGCGAACTCACCTTCACCGTCACTTCCGGGAGCCACAGGGCGCCAGTGATCGGGCGGCCATCAAGCATTGTCATGTCTTCGGCGGATATTCCAATCTTCACTGAATCGAGCCCCTCCGGTCGCCAGGAGCGCCCCAGCCATCCCGCATAATCACGAGTCCCCGGCTGCAGGATAAATCCTAAGGCTGGGTTGAAATTGTTCCCCGATTGGCCAAATGTGAGCCCCGCATCCCAGGTAAAATTGGGGTAAATGAATCGTCCGCCAAAGGCATTACCGGACTGCCCTTCCCCATCCGACTGCATATAATACGCATCCAGCTCCACCACTTGCGAAGTCCCCAGAAAGTTCGAACTCTTCAGCGTCACATCGGCTCCACCCAGGTGATTCTCAGCATTCTGTAATGGATTCCCGTTGGTAAAGATCACGCCCGCTGTCGATTCATCGAGAAACCCCACGCTCGCACGGCCCACGGTGAGATTCTTGGAATTGAGGGTATCTGTTTTATCTGACTGCACCGACAGCAACCCCAAATTGATTCGCCCGACTTGGCCTGTGACCTTCAGCCCACCTAGCAGGTCGATAGGCGTCAGGTCGGCGCCCAGTCCCATGCGCCGAGAAAAGAACGGCAGCGGTGTAGGAGCACCCCCGCCAAACTGAAAATAGTTGCCATCCTGCAGAAAAAACCGGCGCTTCTCCGGAAAAAACAGGGGGAATCGCGTCAGATTGACTTTCCGATCGTCCACCTCCTTTTCCGCGAAGTCGGTATTGATCGTGAGCGCCGCCGTGACGGAGGGAGTTACCTTATAATAGAGATCCCCGCCGGGCTTGAAGAGGAACTCCTCGTTGCCGCGTGGCGTCTCGCGTTGAGCCGTGAGTTTGGCATAGGGCACCAAATCCACCCCGAGGCCCTGCCGTAGCCCGGTCAGCCCGTCCAGGTGCCCCGCATCGCCCATCGTCACCACTTGCTTTGTGCGGGTGGCGGCGGTCCACCGCATGGTTTCGTTCTTGCGAGGAATGACGCGCTCCACATTAAAGCCCCAGGTGGTTTGATTGGGATCGAAACTGATCGTCTTCATTGGAATCGCCAGTTCCGCGGTCCAGCCCTGCGCATCGATCATGGCGTCGGCATACCAGATGCCGTCCCACTCAAACTGGATCTGCAACCCGCCGTTCTGCAAGTCGGTATGGGGCGAGATGAGGCCATCGCGTCGATTGCCCAGTGGATTGACTTGAAAGTAATACCCACGACGTAGGTCATGGAACGGATCGAGAGCCACGGCCACATAGTCATCCCCATCCATTTCGATATCGCGCTGACGTTCCTTGGCGATGATCCGCTCCGGTTCATGATCGAAAGCTCGGACCCCGATGTACAGAAAGTCAGCGTCGAAGAGCAGCCGCACCTCCGTGCGGGTACTCGGCGGGGCGCCCTCATTGGGATAGGCCTGAGTTAACTCCGGTACCACCGCCGCGCGCGCCCAGACGGCTTCAACCAGGTGGCCATCGATGACCGGAGGCTTTGCGGTTTGAACCATGGTGACATGGGACAAAGAACTTCTGTCGGCCCCGTAGGCCCACCCTGAGCCCATAGACAGGATTGCAATGAGAGGAACAATCGCAAGACGCCATGATGTATGCTCAGGCCCACTACGCGCCACGCCCCCCCCATATGACGCGTCCGTGACAGTCGCCGGTGTCGGCCGCCGGTTTCACCACTACATGAGAAATCTCAAAGCATAGATGATCGGGCTGGCCAGCTTGCTCAGTAAGACCATGAGGCAGCCGGTCCAACCAAAACCTTGGCCGGAATGCAGCGGCCATTGCCAGTCCGCAAACGTCTCCCCTGCACTCTGTCTGGTATCGGGCTTCGCACTTCGAGACATTCATCGCTGCACTGTTCGATACTCACCGTCCGTTCCGACCAGAAGGCGCTCAACCCACGCAGTCAACGCCATGAGAAGGGCTGCCGCCTCGATACCATGTATAGAAATTGATCGAGTCATCCGTAAATCAGTCTGAGGGTGTGAGAACTAGCCGATTGATTGGCGGAGGTTGACTTTAGTAAGACGCACGAGAGAGCAGAAACCCCACCTCACTTGGGTCACGAACAGGCTGGGATGCAATCTTCGTGACAAAAACAGAGGCCTCGACGCTTAGGCTGCGCTATGCCACGCGAGGTTACTGGAAGAATGAATGGGTGTATCACCTGAGACCGACAGGCATCAAAGTTTGACAATGTTATTACGGCGTCTGCTCAGCACTCATCTTGAAAAATACGTTCACGGTTTTCGATCACCTAAGTTCAGACAATTACGCGCGTCTCCTGCTACCAGCATCTTCGCCTTTCGACACTTCTCGAAGAACATCGGGCAAAACCTCAACTCCTACGGCATCTCGATGGGGAGTGAGTGGATGGAACGTAAAGACAGGACCGCCCCTACGCTTTCCGACATCGCGCTCCATATCCACACGGCAGCCACCGCTCCGATCACCATCCCGAGAGCGATAGCTAGACTGATGACCATTCCCCACTCGTCATTGCGTTGATGATGGTTGCTCTTCACGACTGAACCTCTTCGACTTTTCATGACGAATATATGCCCGTTGCCCTTCCGTTCGATGAGGACGACACGCTTGTGGACATCAATCAATCTGCTGGGAGGAGGCGTCGGAAGCCTTCCCGGTCGTCTACTATGAAGAGGTCGCTTTCGACCCAAACTTTTCCGAGAAGTTGTTGTCGGGACGCATCATCACAGCCACCCAACTCCCTCGCCAGGGTTCGCCTTGCCACAGGATCGACGGTTCTCCGGAGCCAAACCTGATTTTTTCCCCATTGACACAATGCCACACCTCATCGACTTGCAGCATCTCGTCCGCGGATGTTACAGACCGCGCCGGCGTGTGTTCCGCTTTCTTGCCGACCCACTTGTACACGTCTGCATGGCTGACGCCTAGAAGACGCGCGATCATGCTCTGCGTTATATTTCCCATTGCGTAAAGCAAAATCGCCAGGGCCTTCATGGCAGGCGGCTTGCCCCGCACCGCCGTTTCCGTGAAATGACATCCGCAGTCCTGACAGAGGTATCTCTGATGCCCCCGTATCGTCCCGCTCTTCACATATCTTGATTCACCGCACTTCTTGCACGCGAGCTTCTTCATGGCTTCGGCCTCCTTATCACGCTGATACACCATCATAGATCTACTGTCCCGGCTCTCTCTGTAAGAAGATGCGCCGAATGTCGACGTCGGACCGCTTCGGTTCGATTGACCCTGTCCGCTAATGGCAGACATTCGGACTCGGAACGAAACTTGGAACAGGCTTCGAATCTTTGGCGGCCTGCCTGACTTGCGCTCCAAGTCGGCCAACCGAATCGGCGAATTTGAGGAATTCTTCTCTGTCAAAATGGAGGGTGACGGGACCATACGTAAAGTGGAGCTTCCCACACTCACACAATGTCACCTTCGATTGCCCATCGCCACGTATCATATGTTCCATTGTTCGAGTCTCCTCCATATTAATCTCAAGAAATATTATCGGCTCTCAATGCGCGTTCATCGACCTCTCGCTAAGACTTCAGGCATTCTGCCTTGGCGACTGCGCTCGTCTGTCCAGTGACAGCGTGAGCGGTTGGATGAAGTTGGTTGAACCCCACAACCTTGCGAACGGCTTCCAGATCGCTATCGACGAAATCATGGCTCACACGCAGCCGGAGTATGCCCCTTCCATCGATCACAAAGGTGCGACATTGTGGCGATGACTCCACCACGGCCACGCCGAACACCCGGTGAAGCCGGCTGCACGGATCCGCCAGTACTGTTGTCCAAGGCTTTTCAGGCTGATCGATCCACAATCGATGCAACGGACGAGCGCCCGAGCTGACGATGAGAAGCGTCGCGCCGACCTGTTGAAATCTGGCAGCGTGACGATCGATCTCGGCGACCGATAGGCATCCGGCATAGGGTAGAAAGCAGAGCGCCACCCATCGGCCCACAAACTGCTGTCCGTGCAGGTACGTGAGTTGTCTCCCAACCAAGGCCGGCCCATGAAAGTCCAGTGCATAGATCCCATCTCGTTTCATCTCATTGCTCCTTTGATCACCCCGGTGTTACGTGTACGACTCTCCGTTTACCGAACGTCTTGGTAGGCTGGGAACGCTGACTCTCACGGTCAAACCATCCGCAATTAACGCATTTCCATGCGAATATTGGCCCATAAAAATCCAGCACCCGCTCGACCACCAAGAGGCCCCCGCATTTGTGGCAGAGGCTGTTGCCGGCACAGGCTTGTCTCGTTAGACTCATCATTTCTCCTTCGATCCATCGACAATCAAACAATTGGACACGTCACGAATCAAATACGCCACAGTCTCGTTGCATCGACCGCAGCAAGACTCGTCCAGCTCCATGGCGCATTTCACCGCCTGAGGACAGCCCCGATGCTGTGACACTATCTCCCAGAATTCCGCCTCCGCGATTCCTTTGCACAGACAGATATACATCGGTAGAACCCTCCTTGGACTGGGCTTAGATGAGGAACTCATCCTCATCACACTGAGATCACAAGATTAGGAATGTCGGTACACGTGCATCCGACAAAAAAGCCCAAGGCCATTTCGATGACCTTGGGCTCCGTCCTGAAAGACTCTGGCCTCAACTGCTACATGCCGACGTATGGAACAGCGTCGCACTACATGATATTGAGAAACGATATCATATTAAAGGTATGCTTGCAAGTCCCCAATCATGCCATCTGAACTTTTTTTACGTGTGTCGATCCAGGGACGAGAAGGATATGTTAGGTACGGATTCCCCCGAAGAGCATGAGCAACATCGCAGTGACATACATGAGGCCGATACCGACGAAAATTCCCAGAGCCACTTGTACGCGTCGAGTCGCCGTGTAAGAGATCGCCGTGAGCGAGAGGATGACATAGAGGAGAGAACCAGCCGCCAGCGTATAGAACGAGATGGACAAGTACGATGAAAGGCCCTGCCCGCTCAACAGGGCCCCAATGCATGTCGGACCACCGGCCAGTAAGCCAAGTCGAAACACATCCATCCACTTCACCGGTGTTTTCCCGGCGGCGCCGACAATACCGAACCCTTCCGTGCCGTTGTGCAACGCAAAGCCCGTCACCAGAAGCATACTGAGAGCCCATTCTCCATTCGAATAGCTGGCGCCGATCGCCAACCCTTCCCCTAGGTTGTGAAAACCCATTCCGATCGCAATCATATACGGGAGAGACAGCCACCGGCTCGCTGGACGACCGCCAAGAATCTGGCTCGATTCCAATGCGACAAGGCCGACTAGGCTTGCACCAAGACTACCGAGAAATACCAGCCACGACAGTGCATCGCGCGCTCCACTGAGTTCGACAGCTTCGTGCATCAAGTCGAAAAACAGGTAGGTCAAAACGCCGATCGCCACACCGATCAAAAGACCTTCCCAGTTGCGCGGCAACACCTTCCCGAGCCACACAGCGGCGACGATCCCAAGATATACCGGAATGACCCCGGCTATCATCCCTAGAACAATTAGATTCAGCATGGGAGTGATTTATAGAACGCCATGTAGAAGGCACCACCAGCTTACCAGATGATACTCAGTTTCAGACGTCGGCAAAGCGAGCTGAATAGCCCTCGCGCATCATAGAACATCGCAGCGGGAAGGCGCGAGACCACCGATTAGTAAATCCGACATTCCCATAGGTTCCAGGAATAATCTGTCGAGATGACCTGGTATTCTTTGCTCTTCACAAAACCGCCATGTTGTTCAAGATAATCCTGTTCGACTGGACATGAATATGCCACCAGAACTTGGTGCCCGGTTACCACGTGGAATCGGTACAGTTTGTCGAGCACCTCTTTGAAGACCGGCCCCAGAAACGGGCGGTACTTATAAATCAAGAGATTCGCGTGAGGCAAATCAAACTCGGTGGCATTGGCACACACAGCGAGAAGACTTTTACAGCGCATATCCTTGCCGATTGAAGAATATCGCTCAATATTGTCGGCGGCAACTTGACAATGAAGAGGAGATGATTCTCCGCCTATAACTTCTTGAAAAGGGAATTGCGCGGCAATCATCAGCGTACGACCCTTCCCACAACCCAAGTCGACAAATGAATAATCCGCTGTGATCGTTTCAGTCAAGGCATTTTTCGAGATATGACGCATCACGCATTCACGCGTAGGCACAACCCCACTGAAAAGGCACGCGCCCTCTCATCGATAATACTGGCAGCTGAAGGTCCTTCATCGCACCCGGATGTCGAGACGTTATATTTCTCGTCGAAATTGTCCTTCGGCTTTTGGCTTAAGAGATAGAGGGCTACTTCATTGAGAGTTTCCTTCAACCCCAGCAGCCGGTACGTGTTCACCACAATATCGATTTTTCCTTTAGCGTCCGGGCTGTAACTCATTGATGCCCGCCCTTCACGATGTATTTCGATATGTGCCGAGCGCAGGGAAACTGAGGCTTTTCTCGTGTACCTGCTCGACGGGGCCCTACCTGCAAAGGCCCGACAGAATCTCGCTAATCCGCTGGTGAACCTGAATACTTTGTACGGCTTCCATGTGATCACCGGCAACGGTATCGACGGTGACCGGCCCCGTCGTGTAGGCGCTCCAGTCGACTGGTTCTTTTCCGTGACGCTGCAACGTATTGGTGGTCCACCAGACGCTGATTGGCGCATCAACCGGCTGTGCCCGAGAAACGTTCATGAAAAGCGCGGCCTCCTTAGCTAACGCATAGCCGAGCTTGAGCACCCCTATCGAGGCATTCGCCTCTTCAAAGGAAAGGAAACTCCGTTCTTGTGCCCATCGAATGGCGTATTCAAGCCGCTCATCTTCGGACAACCGGATGAGTTCCTGTTGCAATGCGTCACGTTCCCGCTCAGAAATCGAGTTAAACGCCTCTTCGC
>JBDTPK010000108.1:0-7963 GCA_039932735.1 Nitrospirota bacterium | reverse complement strand
TCGATGATTTCGCGCAGGTTATACCCGCTTTGAATCTTGTTCTTGATCTCCCCGAAGATTTGCCCAATTTTATATTCGATGGTGTTCGGCCCGGTCGCCTTCTGCGTGAAGCCGTGCAGGTAGGGAAAGAGCTTCAGGTTGACGAACTCACTCAGATCACTGCCGGTCAGGGCCTTGTTGTGGTCGAGCGTGCCGTCTTTCCCTTTGGGCGCGGCCCAGCTTTCCCACCGATAGTCTTTGTCGAGGATGGAACTGTATCGTTTGCCCTCCAGCTTGGCTTCGTCGGCCTTGTCCTGTTCCAACCCATCGAGATACTTCAGAAAGAGGAGCCAGGAGGTCTGCTCGGTATAGTCCAGCTCGGTGGTGCAGCCGGCTTCTTTTCGTAGTACGTCGTCGATATTTCTGAAGGCTTGTTCAAACATGCAGGAGTTCTCCGCAGAATACTACGAGTGGATGAGCGCCGAAGAATACCCCTTTCCCTGCGAGAAAGCACCCCGACTTGGACATGGGAAGAAGTCTTTTGGGTGGATCACAGGGGGCATTGCTTGACTTGATACTTCGATGCAGAAAAATGAAACGTAGACTGAGGATTGATGGCTCGATCACCTACGCCGCCGGCGGGCGTATCCCATGCAGACGCACGGGCACCCATTTTCACACTCTACTTGCCGAGACTTGTTTTGCCGGCTTTCCTGGCAACAGTTCCCCATCTGGCGGACCGTCCTGAACCATTTTGAACATGGTGACTGCGAACAATAGATACACGGCGACTCCGATCCAGATCACGTAGGACTGGACGCCGCCACCTTCTTTCAGTGCCTCATCCTGTTTTGCCGGATCGGTCCCTATGCTCCTCTTGATTTCGCCGATATGCTCACGGCAATGCCAGTAGTACACATAATTTCCGGTTGCTCCGGCCATGATGCTCCAGACGAGGCCTACGGTCATGTCGCCGGTCAAGTAGGTCGAGATCATCGGACCGACGGCGTAGACCGCCGCGTACGTGTACATTTTTCGGTAGAGAAACCAAAGGAAGGACACATACAGAAAGGCCGGCCAATTCCATGTCAGGGCAAACTTCGGCTGTTCCCCTAATCCGAATTTTTTAAAATGCTTGAGATAGCGATCGGCGTGGGGGCCGATGAATTGGCGCCAGACATGTTCCTCGGGATGAGGATGTTCATCGGGATGGATGTCGGATTGGACCCTGGGAGCGGCGATCGGTGATTCCGGTTCGGAAGCCAGCTTGTTCCCGCACTGGTAGCAAAAATTTGAGTCGTCCTGGTTCTGCTGTTGACACTGCGCGCAGGGTTTCATCGGCCCGAGAGTATCACAATGGAGACGCCCTCTGGGTAAAGAAGCGACGCGACGCTGTCTCTATTTTTCCTCCGCGCCTTTCAAAGTTGCTTCCCCCGACAGGCCTATGCTACCGTCCCTTTTTTTACAATGGGATACGTCTGTCATGCCGACAGAAGCACTGAAGCAGGACACCGCACGTTATTTGATGCAGACCTATACGCGTCAACCGCTCTCGATCGTGCGAGGGAGTGGGACGAGGGTCTACGATCTTGAGGGGCGCGAGTACCTCGACTTTGTCGGCGGGATTGCGGTGAATGTCCTCGGGCATGGCCATCCGGATTTGGTTCAGGCGATCCAGCAACAAGCCGCACAGCTGATCCATACCTCGAACCTCTATTACACCGAACCGCAGGTGAAACTGGCGCAGATGCTGGTGGATCATTCATTCGCCGACAAGGTGTTCTTTTGCAACAGCGGGGCGGAGGCGAATGAAGCGGCGATTAAGCTGGCCCGCCGGTATTCCCATGACAAGTATGGAGCCGGACGGTTCGAGATCATTACGATGAAGAACTCGTTCCACGGTCGGACGTTCGCGACATTGACGGCGACGGGCCAGGATAAAGTGCAGAAGGACTATGAGCCGTTGCTCCCTGGTTTTCGCTACGTGGCCTTCAATAGTCTGGAAGAGCTGGAACGGGCCGTGACGGACAAGACCGCGGCGGTTTTGCTTGAGCCGATTCAGGGTGAAGGGGGCGTCTACGTCGCGGATCGTGAGTATCTGAAACAGGTGAGAGATCTGTGCTCGAAAAAAGATGTGTTGTTGATGTTCGATGAAATACAGACCGGGATGGGACGGACCGGGACATTGTTCGCCTACGAACAGTTAGGGGTGCAGCCGGACATCATGACCTTGGCGAAAGGGTTAGGTGGTGGCGTGCCTATCGGAGCCTGTCTCGCGACGGATTCTGTCGCGAAGGCCTTCTCGCCCGGCAGTCATGCCTCGACATTCGGCGGCAATCCACTTGCCTGTGCGGCTGGCTTGGCTGTCTGTCGTGCACTGCTGGAGGGCCACGTACTCGATCATGCGCGCCAAATGGGAGAGTATCTTGCGAAGGGCTTATCCAACTGTAAGGAACGACACCGGGTGGTGCGAGAGGTGCGTGGTCTTGGACTTTTGCAGGGGATGCACGTTGATATGGATGCAAAAACCGTCGTGAGCGAGTGTTTGACTCGAGGCATTCTGATCAATGGGGCCGGCGCGCATGTGCTGCGGTTTGTGCCGCCCCTGATCATCACCCAGCCAGACATCGATCGCGTGATCGATACCCTCGGTCAGATTTTCAGCGAACAGACAGCGTGAGGCGTACATACGCCGAATGGACACAGCAAGGATGACCACACGGACGACAGGCATGCGGGCCGGCAAAAAAGACTTTCTTGATGTTGCGGCCATCAGTAAAGCGGAGGTGGAGCGTTTGCTGGCGTCGGCGGCTTTGTTGAAAGACAAGCAGCGGCGCGGGATTCTTCATCCACTGCTACCAGGGAAGACGTTGGGCCTCCTGTTCCAGAAGCCATCGACGCGCACGAGAGTGTCGTTCGAGGCAGGCATGAACCAGCTGGGCGGCCATGCGATGGTTCTGCCTATGGCGGATATTCAACTCTCGCGCGGAGAAAGTGTTGCCGACACAGCGCGTGTGTTGTCGCGCTATCTCGACGCCATCGTCATCCGCACCTATGACCACTCAATCGTGGAGGAATGGGCGAGGGAAGCGACGATGCCGGTGATCAATGGACTGACCGACCTGAGCCACCCGTGCCAGGCCCTCTCAGACCTCTTGACCATTCGCGAGAAGAAGGGCCGGCTGAAGGGTATCAAGATCGCCTATATCGGCGACGGCAACAATGTGGCAAATTCCTTGATCGAAGCGGCGGCAAAGATGGGGATGACCATCGCCCTCGGATGCCCAGTGGGGTATCAGCCGGAACAGCATGTTGTGGATAGGGCTCGGATAGAGGCCGCAAAAACCGGCGGGGTGATCGAAATCGGGCACGATCCCCATATCGCAGCAAAGGAAGCGGATGTCATCTACACCGATGTGTGGATCAGTATGGGCCGCGAGCGGGAACATGCGAGGCGGTTGAAAGTGTTGGCGCCCTATCAAGTGAACAGCCGCCTGTTGCATCGTGCGAAGCCCGATGCAATCGTCATGCATTGTTTGCCCGCCCACCGGGGGGAAGAAATCAGTGCCGAGGTGCTGGACGGTCGGCAGTCGGTCATCATCGACCAGGCGGAGAATCGGTTGCATATGCAGAAGGCCATCTTAACGAACCTAATAGGCACGAGGAGTCGAACAAGACAATGAGTCGCGCCATCAAGAAAGTCGTGCTGGCCTATTCAGGTGGGCTCGATACCTCTGTGATCTTGAAGTGGTTGCAAGAAACCTATGGCTGCGAGGTCATTGCATTCTGCGCCGATCTGGGGCAAGGCGAAGATTTGCAGGCGATCAAGGCCAAAGCGCAAAAACTTGGCGTGAAAAAAGTCTATGTCGAGGATCTGCGCGAGAGCTTCGTGAAGGACTATGTGTTTCCGATGTTACGCGGCAACGCCGTCTATGAAGGCTGTTATCTGCTCGGGACCTCGATCGCGCGCCCCCTCATTGCGCGGCGTCAGGCCGAGATCGCGCTCAAGGAAGGCGCCGAGGCGGTGTCGCATGGCGCGACCGGCAAGGGCAATGACCAAGTGCGGTTCGAGCTGACCTATACGGCGCTGGCTCCGAATCTCAAGATCATCGCGCCTTGGCGTGAATGGACGATGAAGTCGCGGCGCGAATTGATCGAGTATGCCGATCGGCACGGTATCCCCATTACGGCGACGAAAGCCAAGCCCTACAGCATGGATCTGAATTTATTTCATGTGAGTTATGAAGGCGGCATCTTGGAAGATCCCTGGGAATCGCCGCCGGATGAAATCTTCCAAATGACGGTGTCGCCGGAGCAGGCGCCGAATAAGCCGCTCGAAGTCGAGATCGGCTACGAAGCCGGTAATCCTGTGTCCGTCGACGGCAAGAAGATGAGCCCGGCGGCGTTGTTGGCGCACCTCAATAAACTGGGTGGCGCGCACGGGATCGGGCGTGTCGATTTGGTGGAGAATCGCTATGTCGGAATGAAGTCACGTGGAGTCTATGAAACTCCAGGCGGGACGATCCTTCACGTGGCACATCGCGGACTCGAGTCGCTGACGATGGACCGCGAGGTGCTGCACTTCAGAGACAGTTTGATTCCCCGCTTCGCCGATCTGATTTACAACGGCTATTGGTTCAGTCCGGAGCGAGAGATGATCCAGACTTCGATCGATGCGGCGCAAAAGGATGTCTCCGGCACGGCACGGGTGAAGCTCTATAAGGGGAGTTGTACGTTGGCTGGGCGCAAGTCCATGAAGTCGCTCTATCGTCTCGACATCGCCACGTTTGAAGAAGACGACGTGTACAACCAGAAAGATGCTGAGGGTTTCATTCGGTTGAACGCATTGCGGCTGAAAATCAGAGCCCAGAGAAAGAAGACCTCCTCCTGATGGAACGAGCAACGGGTCGCAGCTCTGCCGCCTCGAAAGGCGGAAAGGCATGGGGCGGGCGGTTTACACAGAAAACGAACCGGCTGGTGGAATCGTTCACCCAGTCGGTGGCAGTCGATCGTCGGCTCTATACCTATGACATCCAGGGCAGCATCGCCCATTGCAAGACGTTAGAAAAAGCGCGCGTCTTGACCGCCTCTGAAACCCGGACAATCGTGAAAGGACTGGAATCAGTGATGAGGGAGCTGGATCGGAGACGTTTTCGCTTCACCCCTCAGGATGAAGACATTCATATGGCGATTGAGCGTCGGCTGACAGAATTGATTGGCCCTCTCGGTGGGAAGTTGCACACGGGCCGAAGCCGGAACGACCAGGTCGCGCTGGATATCCGCCTGTATTTACGTGAATGGCTCGGTCGGCTCGTGGCACATTTAGAAAATTTTCAGCGGGTCTTGGTGGCGAAGGGAAAGGCAAATCGAACCGTGGCGATGCCGGGCTACACGCATTTGCAACGGGCGCAGCCGGTCCTGTTCGCTCATCATCTGCTCGCTTATGTGGAAATGATCGAGCGGGACAAGGGGCGATGTCGCGACGCAGCGGTGCGCGTGAATGTCATGCCGTTGGGGTCCGGTGCGCTCGCGGGAACTAACTACCCAGTTGATCGCCGGTTCACCGCCGGGCTATTGGGTTTTCCCTCCGTGACGCAAAACAGCCTCGATGCCGTGTCTGATAGAGACTTCATGATCGAGGTGGCTTCGGCGCTGGCGATTACGATGATGCATCTGTCCCGGCTCAGTGAAGAATTAATTCTCTGGTCGTCTCAGGAATTCCAATTCATCGAGCTTCCCGATGCCTTTTGCACCGGGAGCAGTATGATGCCGCAGAAGAAGAATCCCGATGTGCCCGAGCTGGTGCGGGGTAAGACGGGACGGGTCTATGGCCATTTGGTCAATCTGTTGACGACGCTCAAGGCCCTTCCCTTGAGTTATAACCGAGACCTTCAGGAAGATAAGCCGGCGTTGTTCGATGCCCTGGATACCGTTGTTGCGTCGGTGGAGATCTTAACGGAGTTGATGCGCCGACTCACTGTGAACCGTGACATCCTCAATCAGGCGGTTCAGGGTGGTGGGATGCTGGCCACGGAGGTGGCGGACTATCTTGTAACTAGAGGCGTGCCGTTTCGGGAAGCCCATGCGATTACGGGTCGACTGGTGCGGGCATCATTGGATCAGGGCCGTGAACTCACAGATTTCTCTCTCGGGGAGCTACGGGAATTTTCCGAGCGAATTGAAAAGGGCCTGTTCGCTCGCTTGACGGTCACTGCCGCCATTGATCGGAAGTCACAGATAGGCGGCACTGCCCGAACGAGAGTGGAACAGCGCATGAAAGAACTCGAGCGGATGCTCTCGTGACGGTACAGACGTCAAACGTAACATTTCTCGTCGTGGGTGTGACGATGGGAACGTTAGTGGCCTGCGGGGCCGTGGGATCCCCGATTACTCCTGAAGAGGTCGGCGTGACTCCGACCATTGAGCGTCAAAAGAAATTAGAGGCACGTGGGGAGAACCAACGTGAGGCTGCAACGGAAGTCGAATCCACTGATCCACAACCGGACCCACTGTTGCAGGGGCAGGATGTCGATCTTCCTCCGTTACAACCGATGGGAACCCGGTAAAGTTGAAGCGACCACCTGCTGGACCTCTGTAGCCGAATAACGCTATACTGAAAGTGTTTAATGTTGCAGCGTGCTTCCCTCCGTAGAATACGCCACGCTAGCGATATCGAACGCCGCCACCAAATGAGAGCAGATATAAGGCCATGGAAATAGGGCTGCGTCCGGCTAGATCGATGTAGGTGCGCTCTCGTATTCTACGGCAGAGTGCTGCGGTTCGGGACGGGACCCCTAGGAGCGAGGCGGCGTTCTTCTGACAGGGATAACCAGGTCTGTATGGCCATCGAGGCCGAGCATGCGGAGCCGATGCTCCGACAAAGAAGTTGACGTGAGACAATCACGAGCACTACTCAGAATTTTTCAACGAACCTATTGACAGCCTCAGGCGAACAGCTGGTGAGGTAAGGAGGATCAGTTCATGGAGCTTATTCAACCCGTGCGGCCGAGTCAGTTGATTGAGCAAACGGCAACGATCAAGCATGCACCAGGTAAGCGGCTGTTGCTGGTCGATCCCTACCCGCGCAATAACCCCTATCGGTTGACTGCTTCTGAGCGGCGTGCGGTATGGTTCCCCAAGCTGAGCTTGCCGGTGATTGCCGCCTACACGCCGGAGAATTGGGAAGTCAGTCTGGTGGATGAAGCGGTTCAAGATATCGATTTCGATTTTCCCTGTGACATGGTCGGCCTTTCCATCATGACCACCTATGCCCCTCGCGCCTACGAGATCGCAACGGAGTTTCGCAAGCGAGGCAAGACAATCGTCATGGGGGGTGTCCATCCCACCTACTGCCCTGATGAAGCTCTTCGATATGCCGATGCGATCGTCTGTGGAGAAGCCGAGGATCTCTGGCCGCAATTGGTTGCCGACTATGAAGCGGGAAAGATGCAGCGCATTTACAAGATGACAGCATTTCCTTCTCTGGAGAATTACAAGAGCCCCCGCGTCGAATTGCTGAGCCCTGACTCGTACATGACGAGGCAATGCAGTTTTACGACTAGAGGCTGTCATTTCGATTGTGAGTTCTGCAGCGTGTCCCCGTTCAACGGAAAGACCACGCGGCGTCGGCCGGTGAAGGAAGTGGTCACTGAGCTTCGAAACGTTCAGCGATGGATTCGTAGCGAGTTGGTCGAGCGGTTGCGTGATGAACCGATGTGGAGCGCCTTCGTCACCGCGCTTCGGATTCGCATCGGAATCGAGGACGGCAGTATTGTCGCGTTTGTCGATGACTTGCATAATAGCAACCGTACCTATTGCCGTGAGCTCTGGGCCGCGCTGAAGCCACTCAAAATTAAGTGGGGCTGTCAGTCTACGATGTTCCTGGCCGACGACGAGGAGATGGTCAAGCTAGCTGCCGAGAGCGGTTGTGTGTCGGTCTTCGTCGGGATGGAATCGCTCGATGAAGACGCGCTGGATGAAACGA
>JBDTPK010000107.1:0-8015 GCA_039932735.1 Nitrospirota bacterium | reverse complement strand
GGGAGGAACGTGCGCACATCCGAGACTTACTGGTTGGAGGATTCCATACCGTCGCGTAGAGCGCGGCGACCCACAAGGTGGCGTTCCACGCGACACAGAGTTTCGGCAGGCAACAAGGATGATCTTATGTACATGCCAGGCGTTCCCGTAGGTGGACTCAAAACTGTGGGTCAGATTGACGCCACGAATCCGTTGGTCTTTTACGCCGGCAGGACGGCATGGAGCTCGCGGTGGCGTTATGCTCGACCCACATGGCTGGCGCGCCGGTGAAGGATGCGAACGGCACATATCTCGGGTTCATCAACGAATTTGATGTCATGACCGTGCTTGGATAGAGGAGCACGAACATCGGAGAGGGAGCGATTGAAGCATGAGCCCGCTCAATACTCTTATGATGGGTTACATAAACAGGTGGAGGGCCGATGCGACAGAGCATCGAGCTGCGCTGACCGTCGCTCTCTCCGCAATGACGTCAGGCGCTGGAGAAGTCGCTCTTGCGAGCCGGAGGACTCCATGACATGTTGGAGCAAGAACACGCGCAACCGCTTGGACGTTGCACAGCCATGAGCCAGCGAATGCCGCTTCCCAATCCTGCCAACCTTCCCTTCGTCGAAGAAATGCACGTGGCATTCTTGCGGGATCCTACATCGGTTTCCCCGACGTGGAGAGACTACTTTAAAGAATTGGGGCGCGAAGGCGGTGCACAGGCGACTCTGCGACGAGGCCCCTCCTTCTTATCAAAGCCCCTCGTCGACTCCGGACGAGGTCGTCCCGGTCATACCGAGGCAGTGACCAATCCGCTTGCACGAGATCCCATTGCCGGACAGGAAGATCGCGTCGCCCAACTCATCCACGCGTATCTCGTCCGAGGCCATATGGTCGCCGCCATCGATCCTCTGGAGGTGTCGCGTCCGGTTCCTCCCGAGCTGGATCCGTCATGGTACGGCTTCACGGAGACCGATCTGGAGCGACGATTCTTCACCTACGGGAATCCTGAGGCGGGCTTCCTTACCTTGCGCGGAATCCTCGAGCATCTGCGGGCCACCTACTGCCGTTCGATCGGCGCGGAGTTCATGCATATCGACGACCCGGAACGGCGGGCGTGGTTGCGAGACCGGATGGAGCGGACACAGAACCATCTCCATCTCACACGGGACGAGCAGCTCCGTATCCTCACGCGGCTGACCGATGCCGTCATCTTTGAAGAGTTTATCCAACTGAAATATCCAGGCGCCAAGAGCTTCTCGCTCGAAGGGGCGGAAAGCTTGATCCCGATGCTGGACCTTGCCATTGAGACGGCTGGCGCCCACGAGCTGGACGAAATCGTGTTGGCAATGGCGCACCGGGGACGGCTGAACGTGCTGGCAAATATTGTCGGGAAGCGGTCGCGGGAGATCTTCCATGAATTCGAAGATGCAGCTGACCCTCTCCCGGAAGGGCGTGGCGACGTGAAGTACCACCTGGGTCACAGTGCGGACTGGATCACGGCGTCAGGGCGGAGGGTGCACCTGTCCCTCTGTTTCAACCCGAGCCACTTGGAATTCGTGAATCCGGTGGCGCTCGGCCGCCTGCGGGCGAAGCAGGACCGAGCCGGTGACCAGGCCCGCAAGCGCAGCATGGCTCTTCTCATCCATGGGGACGCGTCGTTCGCCGGCGAAGGCATCGTGCAGGAGTCGCTCAACCTGAGCCGACTCGAGGGATACCACACAGGCGGGACGTTTCATGTGATTATCAACAACCAGATCGGCTTCACGACTCTGCCGCAAGAAGCGCGATCGTCCCTCTATGCAACGGATGTCGCCAAGATGTTCCAGATCCCGATTTTCCATGTCAACGGGGAAGATCCCGAAGCCGTAGCCCAAGTCGTGAGGCTCGCCATGGACTTCCGGAGAACGTTTCGAAGTGACGTCGTCGTCGACCTGTACTGTTTTCGTCGACGAGGCCACACTGAAGGGGACGAGCCAGGCTTCACGCAGCCGATGATGTACAAGCTGATTGAGAACCGTCGACCGCTCCGCGAGTATTACTTGGAACATCTCTTGCGGCTGGGCGAGGTGATTCGTGAGGAGGCGGACCAGATTGTGGTGGCGTGCCGACAGAAGCTCGATCGGGATTTCATTGAGGCGCGGAACCCGGCTTACATTCCTCTGCAAGAGTATCCGACCGGGATCTGGAAGGGATATTATGGTGGACTCGGTGGCGACCAGGAGGATGTCGGAACCGGGGTCGAGCATAGCCGGCTCACGACGCTGATCGAGGCGCTCTCGCGCCTGCCCGGTGAGTTTCATCCTCACCCCAGGATGGCCCAGTGGTTGGGGCGACGACGAGAGATGGCAGGTGGTGCACGCCTCATCGACTGGTCCACCGCAGAAGCGCTGGCCTTCGCCACGCTCGCGGCGGAGGGCCACCGGGTCCGTTTATCGGGTCAAGACACGCGTCGTGGAACCTTCAGTCAGCGGCACGCTGTCTTGCACGAGTTTGAGAGCGGGCGGATGCTCATCCCTCTTCAGCATATCGCGCCGGATCAAGCGCTGGTGGAGATTTACAACAGCCCCCTTTCTGAGGCCGGGGTGCTTGGCTTCGAATATGGGTACAGCCTGGATTGCCCCGACGGGCTGATCCTCTGGGAGGCACAATTCGGGGACTTTATCAATGCCGCCCAGGTCATCATCGACCAGTTCATGGTGAGCGCCGAAGAGAAGTGGCGCCGGCTGAGCGGGCTGGTGCTCCTCCTTCCCCATGCATTTGAAGGACAGGGACCGGAGCACTCAAGCGCTCGTCTGGAGCGTTTCCTGGAGCTTGCCGTCAACGACAACATTCAGGTTGTGAGCCCCACGACACCTGCCCAGTATTTCCACGTGCTCAGGCGTCAGGTGCTTCGCCGATGGCGGAAACCGCTGGTTGTGATGACGCCGAAGAGTGTCCTTCGCCACGCGCAAGCCGTGTCCACACTTGAGGACCTTGAGCAAGGCGGCTTCCGGCGAATCCTGCTCGACCGGAATACTATGCCGGAGCAAGTCGGACGCGTGTTGCTCTGCACAGGGAAAGTCTACTACGATCTTGCGAAGATGCGCGAGGAACTCACGCGTGACAACGTTGCAATCGTGAGACTCGAACAGCTCTATCCTCTGCAGGACGAGGAACTGCGCGCCACCTTGGCGTCGTATCCGCCGAAGGCGCGAGTGGTCTGGGTTCAGGAAGAGCCCGCCAATATGGGGTCCTGGCGGTACCTTCTTGCCCGATTCGGCAATAGACTTCTAGGCACGTGGTCCTTCTCGGCGGTCTGTCGCCCGGCGTCGGCAAGCCCCGCCACCGGGTGGCATGCGCTCCATCAGATCGAGCAGACGACACTCCTCAAGGCGGCATTCGATGTCCACTGAACTCAAAGTTCCGACGATCGGAGAGTCGATCACGGAGGTCCAGATCATCGACTGGCTCAAATCGACTGGCGAGGCCGTTCTTCAAGATGAACCAATTGTGTCGATTGAGACCGAGAAGGCCGTGCTCGACCTGCCCGCTCCCATATCGGGGGTTCTTGTCAGGATTCTCAAGAAGCATGGCGAAACAGCTACGATTGGCGAAGTGATCGCATATCTCGAAGAGACAACGGCTCCGAAAGAACCGGTGGCATTCGCTTCTCCCGGCGCGACCCCCGCGAGCAAATTGACGCCACCACCGTTGTCTGGCCCTATACCCGATACGACGCTGGCGAGGCCAGCTGGGCCTGGACCTGCCCAGATGATCGAGACGTCACCCGAAGAGAACGCTGTTCCGCCCAAACCCACTCCACATGTGGGGATCAGCGAACGGGACGAAGAATCCGTTCCCATGAGTCTTCTCCGGCGACGCGTAGCCGAGCGGCTCGTGCAGGCCCAGCAGGCGGCGGCGTTGCTGACGACCTTCAACGAGATTGATATGACGGCGGTGATGGCCCTGAGGCAAACCCATCAGGAGGCCTTCCAGCAGCGCCACGGGGTGAAGCTGGGCCTCATGTCCTTTTTCGTCAGAGCGAACATTGATGCCCTCCAGCTGATTCCAGAACTCAACGCCGAGGTCCGCGGTACCGACATTGTTTACCGTCGCTACTACGATATCGGGATCGCCATTGGGAGCGGACGGGGCTTGGTTGTGCCGGTATTGCGAAATGCCGAGCACTTGGGCTTTGCCGAGATCGAGACCGCCATCGCCGATTTTGCCAGGCGAGCGCAGGCGAATCAGCTTACTTTGGAGGAGCTACAGGGTGGCACCTTCACGATCTCGAACGGTGGGGTCTATGGCTCGCTGCTTTCTACCCCGATCGTCAATCCCCCGCAGAGCGGCATTCTCGGGCTCAATGCGATTCAAGACCGACCGGTCGCTCATAACGGACAGGTGGTGATCCGACCCATGATGTACGTCGCACTCACCTATGATCACCGGATCATAGACGGCCGCGAAGCGGTGACGTTCCTCAGACACATCACGGCGTGCATTGAAGATCCCACCCGAATATTCCTGGAGATTTAAGGGACCGCTATTCCCCGCGAGTACGAAGCATCGGCGCAGGCCGGGGCCTATGCCATCGGCGATGTCATTCGGGGCCCGCTGCTCAAATCCACAACGTACTGTTCAAGTCCGCGTCGGGCCTTTGCGCTTCCGCCCGCTAGTCCCTGCGTTTGCCGGTCCCGACTCACCAGACGATTTCTGCCTAGCTCGCCAGGACTCCGAATCCTCAACTCTCTTTCATCTTATTATTGCTACCCAGGCTGCCGATCAGATCGCCAGGTGCAACTTCACACTGCGGGTGTCTGTACCAAGGACCATTCGGAATGATGAAGAATTTTTCATGATCCGTTCATGAAAACGATCATGTGACGCGGCTACAATAACACCAATGGCTGTGGACACAGTGACGTGCTGAAGCCAGGCGTAGATCTCATCGAAGACTCGGAGGCTGACTCATGGAACGAAGGATGGAGTCAAGAGAAACCACGCGAGGCAGAACCATGACACAAGGCTGGGACGGGCATGCCATTTGGTTCCTTCCCGCGAGCGAACAGTTCTACGCGAGATCCTGTGCTCGCTGCGCGGGCCTTCTCGTGAACGACTGGTGCTATGACTTGGCTAACACCGGTGAACACAACACCGAGGTCCTCCGCTGCGTGCAATGCGGGCAGCGCGTGGATCCGGTGATTCTGCGGAATCGAAGCCGACCGCCGGTTGCACACCAGCAAGTCCGGCAGACGCGGCATACGAACTCCGTGGAGACAGTCCTGCTGGGTGAAACCGTAGGATCTATCGCAAGCAAGAAGCGGAAACGAATCGTAGCAGAACGGCGTTTAAACACGAACAGGAGGATGGCATGGAGTGCGGAAATGAACGGGGAGATCTGTGGTCAATTGTGCTGGCAGGAGGCGACGGAGTGCGGACCACGGAATTCATTCGGCGTTGGTTCGGCTATGAGAGGCCGAAGCAATACTGTACCTTCGTTGGGACGCGCTCAATGTTTCAGCACACGCTCGACCGAGCAGCCAGATTGACTCCCTGGGAGCGCGTGGCTGTCGTGGCGGCCCGGCATCATCAACAGGAGGTCTGGCCCCAGCTCAATGGACGGCCCGCAGGTATGGTGCTGTTGCAGCCAAAGAACATGGACACGGCGGCAGGCATTTTCCTGCCGCTCACCTTCATCCTTGCCCGTGATCCACAGGCAACTGTGGTGATCTATCCATCAGATCATTTCTTCTCCCCGGAAGCTTCGTTTCTGTCGGCGGTGGAGCACGCGGTGCGGGGAAGCGACAGGCTGGGAGGCCGGCCGGTCTTACTCGCGGCCAAACCGGACAGCCTGGAGCTGGAGTATGGATGGATCAAGCCGGGACGATCGCTGGACCGCACAGGGAAGGCTGTCATCAAAGCTGTGGAGTCATTCTTTGAAAAGCCGGACGATGCCACTGTTCGCGAAGCCAAGGATGCCGGTAGCCTGTGGAATACGATGGTACTTGCCGCCAACGGAAGAGAACTCTGGCGCTTGGGATGGAAGTGCGTTCCCGAGATGATGGCACTCTTCGAACGGCTGAAGGTGGCGATCGATACCACCGAAGAACTGAGGGTCTTGGACGCGATCTATGATGCCATGCCGCGCCGGAGCTTCTCCTCGGATTTACTCCAGTGCGCGACGGAGCGGCTCGCGGTCATGGAAATGGCTGATGTTCTTTGGAGTGACTGGGGAAATCCTGAACGGATCCTGTCGGGGCTTGAGAAGATTGGAAAACGGTCGATGGTTTCTGTCGAGTAGAGGAGCTCTCCCTTCGGTTGCGATGACCACCAGTCACGGGTCCAGGGTTCTCTTTCTGTGTGTGCTGACGAACAAAATCGTAACTCGCTAGCGTAGTGAGGCAGGGAACAACTGCACGTTGAGCGAGGACAGTCATGAAAACGAATGGATCACCCGGGAAGTCTCCCCAAAGGAGTGCCGATGAACACCTGATCGATGACACGAATCCTCTTCGTGACGGACGTTTCCAAGGGTGCTCCAAGAGCTCTGGAGGTACGACGTCTCTTGCCCTGGCATGGAATGGGGACTTGGGCGTGCTGGAAGGAACTGCATGGATACCAGCGAGTGCGGCCAGCCTCTCTTTCTTTGGGCAGAGCTACGAGGACGTAACTCCGGAACTCAATGCGAGGCAGAAACCGATTGTGCGCATCGGAGTGGTAACGACGGTGCGCCATGTGAGGGCCAGGAGACTAGGCTCTGTCGACATGTAGCGAAAATTACGGGAGCATCTCCTCACCCAGGAGGGTTTCATGGACGATCCAACGTGTTGACGGGATGATCAGTGGGAGCGAATCAAAGATTTGTTCCCCGCAAAGCGGGCGATGTGGGCCGCACGGGCGATAATCGGCGCTTGATCGAGGCGGTGATGTGGCTCGGCCGCATCGGGGCACCCTGGCGCTCGTTGCCCCTTGTAGACGGGCGAGGGTCTGGTGTCCACCAACGGTTTCGACGGTGGGCGAAAGCCGGGATTTGGCACATGATGTTCAATACCCTGGCGGTGGATGCCGACACGAAATGGCTGACATTCGCGCCCATCAACACGCCGCGGGCGCAAACGGGGGCAGCAGACGCAGGCCTTCGGGCGTTGCCGGGGCGGGTTCACCCGCCGTGCTTGTCGACAAGGGCGTTGATGCGGATGAGCTGATCACATGGATTCAAGAGACCGAGGCCTTGGGGGTGTTCCCCCGAGATCGAACCGGACGGTCCTCCGCGACTACGACAACGCGCTCTACAAGGAGCGCAATCTGGTGGAACGGATGTTTGGGTACCTCAAGCATGTCCGCCGGATGGCCACTTGGTACGACAAGACTGCGCTCTCCTTCCTGCCGTTAGTCCAGCTCACGGCCAGTTGCTTATGCCTCAAGTAAATGTTTCCAGACCTAGGACAATCCCTAGTTGTAGAGGCTAGGGCATTCCCTAATTGTAATAGGTAGACGGTGCGCTCAGCATGGAAGTGGCCAGGCAGATTGAAACGCAAATCTGACTCGCCCACCGGAAACAATGGCTCCATCAACCGGTCTGGGTTGGAACATGTTTTTCGTGGACTGGAACAGTCAGCGTAAGAAGTAACTCTCCTCGCGACGGACGTGCGTATCCGGGCTCTGCGGGTGAAACTCGCGTGGGATTTTTCTTCTCGCTGATTGCGAACATCCACGTATGGGGCCAGGCCGGAGAGGCCGAGTACCACACGCGGTGTCCGTACATTGAGCCCGGCGCCACATGAAGAATTCTTCATCCGCAGTTCATGGATCTTTCACGTTGAGCGACTATGCTCCGCAGCAGGTGCAGATGCAAACGGAGGGCGATGAAGCCATGATCACTAGTCAAATTGAAGTCGAGACGGCCATGGTTCAGCAGGTAGCGACGCACGGGGCTTGTACGATTGAGGCGATAGTCCACGCCCTCCCCCGCGTCACCTTCACCCAGGCCTTCTTCGCCATCGGCCGACTCAGTCGGCAAGGGACCGTCAGCCTGCGACATCCGA
>JBDTPK010000106.1:0-8055 GCA_039932735.1 Nitrospirota bacterium | reverse complement strand
TTCTCGTTGGAAATACGACCCGGCTTCAGACTCATTTCATATTGGAAGAGGCTGGGGGCAGAGGTATGCCTGGGCTGGCAAGGACACGGTCTACACTGGCGGGCGCCATACCCGCCGGAGCGCTCGGT
Source organism: Nitrospirota bacterium (assembly GCA_039932735.1). Taxonomy (GTDB): domain Bacteria; phylum Nitrospirota; class Nitrospiria; order Nitrospirales; family Nitrospiraceae; genus Palsa-1315. The sequence continues at coordinate 7,927 of JBDTPK010000106.1, read as the reverse complement.
TGTCCCGTGAAGCGCTGGACACACATTGGTGCGCCACTGAATACATGCTGTGGTGGTACTACCAATACCCGCCCTGCCACACGATCGGCTTCGTGCTCATACACATCACCAGGGACGCTGATCTGAAGCTTAGCTTGCAGCACTAGTCCAACTGCGCGATTTCCGATGGTTCGATGGAGTGAGAGGAAAGAGGACTGATTATCATAACCAAGCACAGATTCATGCTCGCGTTGCGTGGTCTCAGGCACGCGCGTCCGGTTTTGTTGATTTTGATTAGTGTCTGTTGTGCGGGAGGAAGAAGACATAGGATTTACCTACCGGCTGGAGAGAAGCTCAGTCCCCTAGTAGAGCTCGCATGCCAGCAAGCTCTCTACCATACGGCGCCATGTTCTGACCATAGACTTGGCGCTACCTCACTAACTGATTAGACTGCGTTGGTGGATTACATCCACTGCAAATAATTACTAATTCACTTCTGGGGCTTCCCGATCTTTTCAGATGGCTTCGCAGGACGATCCCAGGCGTTATCGGTTCTTGATCTCCCCTCGCTAGGGTTGCCCATCGCTCGTATCGCTCGCAAGCCATCGGCGGGAGGCGGCTCGCATCGAAGTGCAATTGATCCGCAGCCGTTCATTCCTGGTCTGTTCTAGTTGAGATCTTTCCCGCTCCAATGCAAGGTCGCTCAACCAGGTAAGAGATCCCAATTGATCAATTCGCGTGACTTATTTGGACATCAATAAACCTTGTAAAGCAGTGGTACTGTAGAGCACCCGCCGATCTGTGTATTTAATGATTCCTTGTACGATCCGCGTCTCTTCTTCAGTTGGCAATATTATCGAAGCAAGCACAATCCAAGGATCCTCGCTACATACCTGACACGGCATAGGGGAAGATACAAGCTTGCCCTTCGATCCCGGGTTGTTCCATATCTTTCTCCACTCCTCATCAGCTTTGGCAGCAAGCTCATGCGATTTTGGCAAATTCCATAGGGCTTTCAACTCGAACGAATCGCGAACACGCGAGTATTCACAGGCGGCTTCATCGCACCCACAGCCGGCAGGATGAACCCGAATCGGGCGCGATTGACACTCGACATACCGAATTGCGAGATACATCGGCTTCTTTGTAGGATCATCCGGAGGTGTCTCCTCGGGAGGACAGGACCACCCCACCGCACATGGTTCCGGACACTGCAGCTTGGTTTGAAGATCAAACTGCATCGTATCTGTAACCAGAATCTCATCCCCTTGTGGCGTCAAAGCGTATCCGGGACACACTGTCACTTGCCATTTCAGATCCTTGTCCGCTGGTTGTTTGACTTCCAACCCGCACACGACACCCCACCCATGGAGAAAACGGTTATGTCGCCGCTGCTTCTCGCGGAAGTATTCTTGCTCAGCCCGCATATCGTCGGCCGTCAGCAGTTGCCGCGGAAAGTAACGGACCCGTTCACGACTAGTCAGCGCCGGCTGAACGCACATGATGCAATCAGTTGTTTCCATCCACGCACCCCTTGCTCAAGGTTGACTATAAAATTGTGTAGGCCTCCCCGCTTATGAAAGGCAAGTCGCTCAGGGCATTGCCCGCGCGGTCCTTGGCTGTCGCCGTATTAGACACATCCAGGCGGATGGTGCCGGTGCCGGTGCCTATACCCACCGTCACGGTGTAGATCTTAGGACCGCCGCTGATGCCAGTCACAGAGGCTCCGGTGATTGTCCCAGTGGTCGTCAGGCTGAAGGCCCCTGTGTCTACCCCTGTGACGTCTTCGCTGAAGGTCACTGTGAAGTGCACGGTGCTCGTGTTGGTCGGGTCGGAATCAGCCCGATCGCTGGAGGAGACGGTGGGTGGGGGTTTGTCAATTGTCATCGTTAGCCAAAACCAGCTTTCGAACTCACCACCAGGAACTCCATCCCCGGAAGGCAGCACACCACCAAGATGATTTCCATCAATCGATTTCCCTTTCGAGTCCAGTAGAAAATCGCATTTCACGATGACTCTGCAGAGTAGCCTCAGCGTCGTAGTAATCGTTGTCTTAGGATCCGGTATAGCTTGCACTATGTCTAGGAAGCTCTGGTCAACTGCGAAGGTGGCTTTGGTAGTCATTAGTTGCACCTCGCCCCCTATGATAATAGATGTGGCGAAGATTGAGCTCGTCGATGGGGTAAGTGCAGCTCTAGCCTCAAAACCCAAACCACCACCGCCGCCAGATCCTGAGAGTTCCAAAGTCACGACAAACCAAGCTCGACCGTTCCTGGCGATGGTTGTCACAACATCTGAAAATACAACCTCAAGTTTGTCGGGGAATTGTTTTAATGGTCGCTCCTCATCATGAGTCCATCTAGAAATGCTCTCTATATGTGTCAGGCCACTTGGGTTCGGCGTCGTCCCTCCACCACCACTTGGCGCGCCGAGACAAAGCAACATGTCTAAAAGATGCTCGTTGCTGACAAGTATGGTTCGCCCGGAACATTGGTCCGGCTTCTTCTCAGCAACTGTGCCCTCATCAATCGTGCCATTGGCCAAAAGCGGCACAGTGCCAAGGACAACGCAGATACTTTTATCGCCCAGCACCGCAAAGGATTCTCCCGAAATAAGCTCGCAGAGCTTCTTTCGTTTTTCAGATTCGGATAGCTGACTCTTAAGAATCTCGCAAAGAGCCTCATTCATGGGCGGCAACGGACGGGCGGCTCCTTTCAGTACCAGCACGCTATAGCTTTCAACTGTGGTGCCAGGAAGGCATTCCTGCTTGGTATTGCAGTCGGTCACCAAGACAGGCATGAAATCCGTCTGGCATTCCTTGTAGGAGAGACACAGATACACCTCATGAGCCTCGGTGTTGGAGAGCGCTGGCGACTGGGGACGTCCGCAATCATCAGTCAACGTCCAGGGATCAACACAGACTTCGTGCGGGACCACAATCTCACGGCCATACCTGTCGATAGCTACGCCAGGAGAAATACACACCTTTTTCTCCTTGATCGAGAGAGCCAGCCCACAGAGAACTCCGCACCCCAGCCCTAAGCGATTGACCAACCACTGTTTCTTAATTCCGTAGCGCTGCTCCATCTCAAAGTGAGGCACGTCCATCAACTTGCCATAGAAGTAGTGATTACGCTGCGGAGAGCTCAAGGTACCCAGGCCACGACCATCGCCGTTACAGTCCATAGCAATCTCCTTTACCCAATGACGGTGTCATATCCGATATGACCATGTGCGCCGACGCGCCCAAGGTGGCCCTGCGTCTCGTCGTCGCCGAGAAACGATTCAACCCCCAGCAGCGTGCCTTCCAGCGAGAGTGGCGCCGGCGGACCGGCAATGATGCTGTCGATTCCAATGCGAGCTTGAAAACCCACGCGCATCCGCGCCTCCACGAAACATAAATGATAGTCCGTGTGAGCCGGCTTCTCGCGCTCGATCACAGCGCGTAACATCTCTCGCTCGCTCGAGCTGGACAGACTGGCGGCCGGAACCGAAACCGTAAACAAATGGGCTGCCTCGCTATAGAGAGAAGCACCGTATTCCGAAGCCCCCAGAGGCTGACTTTCACCAACCACCGTCTGGCCTACCAACACAGGACAAGTATCCGCACTCGCAACAGGACCTCCGAGCGTCGCCTGTTCGTCCCTGATAGCGTAGAGACGCTCCTGTGGAATGATTTCTTTTGGCTGGTTACGACTCGACCAGGAAAGAGTGACCGTGGCCCCTCCAGCCTTTTCATAGTACTCAAGCGTAAGTGTGTACCATCGGTCTGCACTTAGCGCGATTTGCCCGTGGTTCTCCGAGGGGGGATGGTCTGTCCAGTTGTCTATTATCAGCCGCCCATCAATCCAGAGACGGATCCCATCGTCGGAGACCGTGTGAAAGGTATAGAGATCCGTGTGTCGTGGCTGAACTTGACCTGTCCAGCGAACAGAGAAATTATCGGTGTCAAGCACATCCGGCATCGGTGAGGCAGCATCCCAATGGAAATCCACCTCCGAATCGCGACGCGTGGCTTTCAATTGGGCGAAATTGATTCCGGCGTAGTAGTCTCCTCGCAAACCCATCAATTCGGGATCGGCCACGCTCCAACCCGGCACCACCATCCCGTCTGGCAGTGCAGGAGGAAGCGCGGTATCCAATCCGAGCGCCGACGTCTTGCCCAGTTGCCAGACGCGCCTGGCATGAAACGCTTCGAAGAGATGTGGCCGCGCCCCAGTGTACAATTTGGTCAAATCGCATACTCCACCAGGCGTGCCACGATGCACATATAAGTCGGGAACCTTAGCAAAGACCGCACGCAACGTGTGCGCCGCATGGTCTTTCGGCAGCGGGAACGCCAACCACTTGGCGAGCCACGAAAGCTGATCCTCCGGCGTCATGAGCGCATCGAACTGCCGGGGCATACCCTCTAACCTCGATTCCCAATCATCAATTTCACCTTGAACAAGTTTGAGCCAGCGTTCGAGAAAGCGTGTGGGGGCATCGGCGCGACGATAGACGGCAGGAAGATGATCGAGATAACTCGGACTCATGGTTTCGGCTTCGACCTGCAAAAGCCGAGGGGTAACGGTCGCCTGCTCCGTCGTCACGACGACGCGAACCCACAAGAACCGCTTCACTCCTACTTCGGCGTCTTGCGTTCCCAGCAGTGGCGGAACCAGTGTATCCAGGGGAAGGACCTCCGCTTTTTCCCAGTCATTCTCATTAGGCGCAGGAGCTGAATTCGCCCGTGCGATCAGGCGCAATTGGACCAGGGTACCAGGCGGCATCTCGACATCAACATGCACCCGCGCCCAATCTATACCTTCTCCTGCATCGAGAGGGTCCTTATCCTGAGTCGTGAGCAAACCCTGACTAAGAAACACCTTCTTCGGTTCAAGCCGGTAATACGTCTGGTCGAGTCCAGGTTTGAGCCATAGTGAATCGTCCGGTCCAATGGCCATAGCAGATACGGGCCCTCGATATCCTGGAAGCGTTCCCAGGTACGAGTTGGACACAACATCGAACAACCAAATCTTCCCACTCTCTGCATCGGCCCCATACACCCAATTTCCCCGCGCGGCGAGCGCGGACGGGCGCTTCAACGCGGTTACCTCTGGAAGTGCACCTAACGCCGTCCCATCTTGTTTAAATTGCAGGATTCGATGGGTTTGCGATTCAGTCACATAGAGCTGATCTTGGCCATCGATCGCAATGAACAGCGGCTGATCGAAAGTCCACGACATATAGTTTGCATCGGGCGCCCCAATTGAAGTAAACCGAAACACTCTTTTCAATCCCTGGTCGAGCACATAAATGTTTCCTTGGCTGTCGACTGCAAGGCCCGTGGGCTTTTGAAACATTCCAGTCCAGACGGACCGGAGTTCGAGCGTGGGCAGCCGGAAGATTTGCACTCGGCCGTTACCGCTGTCGGCCACATAAAGGGAGTCAGCGTGTATCAGCAGGCCGCAGGACATCTCAAACTGACTTGATGCATTGCCTGCCCCACTGCCTAAGCGAAGCGTGCGATCTGGACAGACACCATCACACCAAATCACTTGGTGATTTGCTGTATCGCTAAGCACCACGTCATTGCACGGACCGGTAGCCAGCCCTGAAGGATTAGAATCAAAGGGCCCAGGATCGGAATCGATGGGACTCGGAATCGAGATCGCTTTCTCATCAGCCGGGCCAGGAATCCCAGCCAGGGAAAGGACGCCGTCCTCTTCAGCCGTGAGACCACCGAGCATGACAGAGTCCCACTGACGGCGATCACGAAAGACGGCATATCGAATCGGTTGTTGGTCCACGACTACTCCACGTACAGGTTGTAAAGAATACGCCCACCGTTTCCATCGCCCTCGACGCTTAACTCGATTGAGTGCTCGCCGTCCAGGAAATAAATATTTGGGAGGAAATCGAGCTTGATTTCGCCCGTCCCCCCTTTTCTTGTGATTGGATCCATCACTAGCGGATGGTTTACTGATCCATTCCCGAGCTTGTCTTGACTATTGGCGGACCAATTGGCATCAGCGTCTTTTAACTGAGCAATGATGGCGTCTGTGACAGGTATCCCATCAATCGCAACTTGTAGATCGTCAACGAAGGTTAGGGCCTTTGCAGCTTGACCATTTCGCGCTTTGTATTCGTTGTGAACCTGATCGACGCCGGCCTTATCAATCGTCAGAGATGTGCCTAGGTCATGTTTGTGCCGATCATTCAGGGCCGGGTTGTCCTCTGGATTGGGATTTCCCGTCTTCCCCACCTGCAATCCGACGTAGTCATTGAGGTTAACGAGATGCTCATTACCCGGCATACTCTTTGTACTAACACGAAGTTCATACCACGGAGGAGGTATGCCTCCATGAGACCCGTCAGCGGCCAGCCCTCCCTTTGGCGGATAGGTTTTGCTCGTACCTATCTTGCTTACTAGGTTTGCCACGATGGACGCACCCCCGGTGAAAACGCCGAGCACCCAGTCACCGGCGCTCAAGCCGTCCGGATCCATTTTGTCAGATACATGAGCCAATGTCCCCGACGCCGGTGAATGTGTGTGGTTATCCATGACCTTTGCCGGTCCTGTTTCGGTATTACCCGTCAGCGTCTTCGCGTGTTCGTGCCATCCCAGCTCCGTGTAGTACAGCGTCGAAAATTTATCCGCCCTCAAATATAGGGTCACCGCATCCGGCTGTCGCCCACGGACATGAAAGTAGATTTTCCCCGGATTGTCCTTGTCGATGTGCCGCTCCCCTTCTAGTGCATATTGTCGCACCTTTGAACTGGATGCAGCGCCGACGTAGCGGCGCACACCTGTATTGATCTGGAACACGTAATTGCATCCAGGGTCTAGCTCGACCTCTCCCAGTACAATCTCGCCGCTGGTCACATAGGGCAGCGCATCGCTCCAGTTAAAGAGAGGTTTTGCCCTGACGAGGGCCGGACCACCCCACGCTGCTCGATCTGCACTCTTCTTCCCATTCGCACCCTTGGGAATACATCCGTTCCGCTCCTCTTCAATGGCTTTCTCGTTGTACCGAATCGTCAGGTAGAGCCCTTCGACTTTCGCCTCAGATCCAGCAGTGTTCTTGTGAGGCTTCCCTGGAACACATATCCGTTCCTCTTCCAGCAGCAAAATCTCTTTGCCCTCCGAATCCAACGCCAGGCCAGGACTCACAATGACGAACCGTGTGTCTTTTTCAGCTCGGATGTCCAAACCGCGCGCAATACCAGGCGTATAGAGAGACTTGTTGATCCAGCGACGTGTTCGAATGTGATACTCCTGCTCAAGTTTCAGATCGCTCGCTTCGAGCCGCTGGCCATTGTAGTAATTCAGCCGATCAAGGGGTTTTTCAATCATGGCACTGCCCTCTCTATTGAAACCGTGATGTGGTGCTGGCCCGGCACTACTAGTCCATGCGGGCAGATGTCGATATTGCCGCACCGGGCCGGAATGGCTCTTTCTTGTTCTTGGCAACAATCGCACGCAGCCGTCGGTGACTTCACCACTGTTTCCAGAATGACTTCGTCCACATAGACCACTCCAGGCAGCGCGTTCAGCAACGCAAGAATCTCCGCCCGATAGACCGCTCGACCCATAGGCCAGCCGCTGCCATCGGGGCCACCACTTATTGGGTCAAAGAATTGGTTCAACGAAGCAGTAGCTTGCGCGATCAATTCCCGCGACGATGTCTCAGGGGTCGCGTGCAGCGTCGCTCGCACTGCCACTTTGGTGTACTCTGGGCCGATCACATGCACCTCGGTGGTCAAGAGACGGCGACGTTCGAGATAGTGCGCTACGGCACGCAGAAGGTCCGGGCTGGGTGCCGGATGAGTCTGCGGGCACTGTGAGAGCACGATGACGGTGACCGCGCCAGGCGCCGACACACAGGAAAGCCTGGGATCGTAATCCGCGAGCGCCTTGGCGCGGCCAATTGGTACGCCGGGTGTCGCCAATGCAAGTTGTTCG
>JBDTPK010000105.1:0-8257 GCA_039932735.1 Nitrospirota bacterium | reverse complement strand
GAGAATGCCTCCTATGAAATCTCTTGCGCCTCTATTGTCGATCATTGCCCTCGTAGTTGGACTCGTCGGCTGCCCGGGTGGTGGGGGCGACGGTGGTGGAGGAGGGAGCTCTTCGACCGCATTTCTGTATGTCTCCAATTCTGGAGGGAGCGATATATCCGCCTACAGCGTTGATACGACCACCGGTGCGCTCGCACCTCTTGCCGGCTCGCCGTTTCCTGCAGAAGCCGATCCCCAGGCCATGACTCTGAATGCATCCGGGAGCGTGGCGTTTGTGTCCAACGCCGGCTCGGCCAGTGTGTCGGGCTATCTTCTCAATGCAGGCACTGGGTTGTTGACCCCCGCTTCCGTCATTGCATTTCCTGCGGGAACAATCCCACAGACTTTGACCTTGGAGCCGTTTGAGAAGTTTGCCTTTGTTGCCAATGCGGGAGCGCATACGGTTTCGGTCTATAGCGTCAACCCGACAACCGGGGTTCTGACGGCCGTGGCCGGGTCTCCATTCTTAGTGGCACCAGGGACTCAGCCTCAACGGGCTACTGTGGTGACTGTTAGTCCCACTGTGCAGTTTGTATATCTTGCGAATGCAGGTTCGAACGATGTGTCGGGTTTCTTCCTCAACACGAGTACGGGGTTTCTCAACCCAGCTCCTGGTTCTCCCTTCGCAGTTGGTGCGACACCACAGTCCGTGGTGGCGGACTCCGCGGGAAATTTTGTGTATATAGCGAACGCGGGGGCGGCCAGTATCTCGGCTTTCGGTGTAAATCAGACCGATGGTGCCTTGTCTTTCCCCGTGGCAGGCGCACCATTCTCGGCCGGTACCACACCTCAGCCGGTGACGTTACATCCAACGAAGCCGTTCGCCTATGTGGCCAACGCCGGATCGAGCAATCTCTCTGCGTATTCCGTGGATGCCAGCACCGGCGAATTCATGATCATTACCAATCTCGGCCCGCCAGTCACGAATTTCTTCAGCGCCGGCACGACTCCGCAGCAAGTGACCATCGACCCGACCGGAAAGTTTGCCGTCGTCGCCAATGCAGGATCTGATAATGTGTCGGTCTATGAGATCAATCAGATCACTGGAAGATTAGGGCAAGTGGCTGGCTCTCCGTTTGCCGCTGGGACTTTACCTCGGCGTGTCACGGTCGATCCCACGGGAAAGTTTGTGTTTGTCCCCAATAGCGGATCCAATAGTGTTTCGGCATATCAGTTCAACTCCACGACGGGATTCCTCACCCCGGTACCCGGTTCGCCGTTTGCGGCTGGCACAGGCCCGCAATTCATCAGGGCAATCGGCGCGTTCTAACCCGTATTTCTCATGCGCGTGTCTGCCGCAAACAGCGCACACAGGAATTTGCAGGGTCCGCTAGCCGATTTTGGTCCGTTATGTTTGCCTTGCAGATGTCGGAACTGCCCATTACTTGCGGTCTCGGTCGATGCGGATCACGGTGTTTGTTGTGGCCGAGAAGGTCATGGTGGTCGTCCATTCTCCCTTGCTCGTATCCCCACCCCAAATATACTGATAACTCACCAGTCGCTGGCTCTGAGGTGTAGGCTCGACTTGATTGAGGCGCCGATCCGGCTGGCCGGCACGCCCCACGACTTCTGCTTCCGTCATCCCATAACTCATCATTCCAAATGTTACTTGAGCCAACTCCCGTGCGCCAGCTGGTGAGGTGGTGATCTGCCCGACACCCACGATCGCAGCTATCAATATCCATACTGCTATTATGTGCGTCATAAGCCCGCCTCCTTGTGGGATGATTGTCGATCCATCGAGAGTCCTACAAAAGACCGTAGCGTGATGAGTCTACCTTGACAAATTCGATGGAAAATCGGTGTTGCCGGGATGCCCGTTGTGAAGACTGTATAGGTATTTCTGCTGATGCTAGCTGAAAGTGCCGTCCGTTCCTGCCAGGAATATTCTCACGTCAGGGCTGCATGCTCATCTCGCAAATTTCTGTGCATGAGCCGATAGAGTCGCTTCAGAAGGCATGTTAGAATCGCATGCCATGCCGCTCTCTATTTTTCATCCGCTTATTGCCGAGTGGTTTCATCGGCAGGTTGGTCAGCCCACCGACGTTCAAGCTCAGGCTTGGCCGGCCATTCAGTCGGGGGCTGATGTTCTGATTGCTGCGCCGACCGGGTCCGGCAAGACATTCGCCGCCTTTCTCTCCTGCATCGACGGCCTCTTCAAGCAGGCCCTTGCTCGCGAACTCGACGACCATACGCAGGTGCTCTACGTGTCGCCGCTGAAAGCGCTCAGCAACGATATCCAGAAAAATCTCCAGCAACCGTTGGCTGAAATCGGTACCGCAGCCTTGTCCTCCGGCCTCTTGACGCCGGAACTCCGTGTACTGGTCCGCACCGGCGACACGCCGATGACGGAGCGCCAGCAGATGCTCAAGCGGCCACCCCATATTCTCGTCACGACGCCGGAGTCACTGTTCATATTATTGACGGCGGAGAAGAGCCGCCGGCTATTGCAGACAATCAGGACCGTCATTGTCGATGAAATCCACGCTGTTGTGCCGAATAAACGCGGCGCGCACCTGGCCCTGTCGCTGGAGCGATTGGAAGCGCTGACGCTCACGAAACCTCAACGCATCGGGCTCTCCGCGACGCAGCGGCCGATCGAAACTGTGGCACAGTTCCTGGTGGGCACGCGCCCGATGCCGACGATTATCGACGTAGGGCACAAGCGTGAGATGGATCTGGCCGTGGAAGTGCCAAAGGATGAACTGAACGCCGTGGCCACGAACGCCATTTGGGCCGATACCTACGATCGCATCGCCGAACTGGTCCGGCAACACTGCTCGACCCTGGTCTTCGTCAATACGAGGCGCCTTGCCGAGCGCGTGTCGCATGCCCTGGAAGAGCGGCTGCGGGACTTAGGCACCGATGTCGTGGCCGCGCACCATGGCAGCCTCTCACGCCAGATTCGCTTATCGGCGGAAGAACGGCTCAAGAGCGGAAAGACGCGCGTCGTCGTCGCCACGGCCTCGCTGGAACTCGGCATCGATATCGGCGCGGTGGATCTTGTCTGTCAGATCGGTTCACCGCGCGCGATTGCTACATGCCTGCAGCGGGTTGGGCGGGCCGGTCACTGGATCAAGGCCATTCCCAAGGGCCGTCTCTTTGCCATGACGAGGGATGACTTGCTCGAATGTGCGGCGTTGATACGAGCCATTCGAACAGGCGTGTTGGACCACATTGCTGTGCCGCCGGCTCCGCTTGATATTTTGGCGCAACAATTGGTGGCAGCAGCGGCGACGCAAACCTGGCAGGAAGACGACTTGTTCGATCTGTGCCGACGGGCCGACCCCTATCGGGCCTTGGCGCGCTCAGACTTCGATAAGGTGTTGCGGATGTTGTCGGATGGGATTGCGACCAATCATGGTCGAGGTTTGGCGTATTTGCATCACGATCGGATCAATCGGCGTATCAAAGGTCGACGTGGAGCGCGATTGGCGGCGATCACATCCGGAGGGGCCATCCCGGACACGGCGAATTATATCGTGGTCGTTGAGCCTGAAGGAACGGTCGTGGGATCGGTGGATGAAGATTTTGCGGTGGAGAGTTTGGCCGGCGATATCATGTTGCTGGGCAATACCTCCTGGCGGATCAAGGGTGTGGAGATGGGCAAGGTGCGGGTAGAAGACGCCCATGGCGCGCCCCCCAACATTCCCTTCTGGCGTGGCGAAGCACCATCGCGCACAGCGGAGCTCTCAGCGGAGATGGCTCGTCTTCGATCTGATATCGATTACGCTCTGGAGTCAACTCCCTTACCCCTCACCCCTTACGCGTCACCTATTCACTGGCTTCGCCAAGAATGCGCACTGGATCAGCGCGGGGCACAACAGGCCATTGAGTATGTGCTGGCAGGCAAGGCTGTGCTTGGAACTGTGCCGACGCAGCAGACCATCGTGGCAGAGCGATTCTTCGATGAAAGCGGCGGGATGCAGCTGGTCTTGCATACGCCCTTCGGAGGCCGGATCAACCGAGCCTGGGGCCTCGCGTTGCGCAAACGGTTCTGTGTGACCTTCGATTTTGAATTGCAAGCTGCGGCGACGGATAACGGGATCGTGATTTCGCTTGGCGAGAAACATAGCTTCCCACTCGATTCGGTGTTCGGGTTCCTGCATAGCCAGACGCTTCGTGAGGTCTTGCTTCCCGCCGTGCTTCAGGCGCCGATGTTTATGACGCGCTGGCGCTGGAATGTCTGCCGTGCGTTGGTCTTGTTGCGTTTCTCTCACGGTAAGAAGGTGCCGCCGCAGATTCAACGGATGAAGGCGGAGGATCTGCTTGGCGCCGTCTTCCCTGACGCGATGGCCTGTCAGGACAATATGGTCGGCGAGCGGACTCGCCAGATCCCGGATCATCCGCTCGTGAACGAGACCTTGCGGGACTGTCTTACTGAGGCGATGGATCTCGACGGGTTGACCACGCTCCTCAAGCGGATTGAAGCCGGGGCCCTCAGCTGTGTGGCGGTCGATACGCCGATGCCCTCTCCGTTCTCGCACGAGATCTTACATGCCAACCCCTATGCCTTTCTCGATGATGCGCCTTTGGAAGAGCGGCGGGCGCGAGCGGTGGAGATGCGACGGACGCTTCCTGCTCAGTTGGCCCGCGAAATCGGGGCGTTGGATTCCGCAGCGATTGCGGAGGTACAGCGGGAGTCCTGGCCCGTCGTGCGCGATCCGGATGAATTGCACGACGCCTTGCTCACGTTGTTCTGGCTGCCGGTGGAGGAGGTACAGGACTGGGCGGTTCACCTGGCGCACTTGATCGGAGAGGGGCGAGCAGTTGAACTCAACGTGAAGAGCGAGGCGCAGGAAGTACGAGGGTGGGTCGCGATGGAATATCTGGCTCAGGTAGAATTGATGTTTGCGTCGGGCGATGAAGCCGCCACCGATGCCACGGTGCTTGGGTGGATGGAAAGCATCGGTCCAACGACGGCGATTGAGCTCGCCACACGATTGCATTGTCCGGATCAGGCGATTGATCAATCATTGATTCGCCTCGAAGCATCCGGGCAAGTTCTGCGGGGCCGATTCCGGCCTGCGGGCCCAATTCACCATTTAAAATTGAACATTCAAAATTCCGGCGAAGCGGCGGCTTCCACGCCTGAATGGTGCCACCGTCGGTTGCTGGCGCGCATACATCGTCTGACCATCGGCAGGCTGCGAAAAGAAGTCGAGCCGGTGACTGCAGCCGAGTTCATGCGATTTCTCTTTCAATGGCAACATGTTGCCCCTGGGTCGCGTCTCCATGGCGAGGCCGGTCTCTTGAACATCGTCGCTCAGCTGGCTGGCTTCGAAGCGGCATCCTCGGCCTGGGAGCCGCATCTGCTCCGGACGAGGTTGGCGAAGTATGAGCCGGAGTGGCTGGATCGGCTCTGTCTGAGCGGGGCAGTCAGCTGGGGCAGGCTGTCTCCTCATCCACGGCTTGCGCAGGCCGGAGATCTTGCACGACGTCGGATTATCCCGACGAGTGTGGCGCCGATTAGTCTCTTTCCACGCGAGGAGAGCGAGTGGTTGAGGGCCGTTTTTCAGGGTGATGCCGTATCCCATGGCTCTGATCCTTTTGCCCAGCTGAGTTCCGTGGCGCAAAACCTGCGTCGCACCTTGCACGAACGAGGCGCGAGTTTCTTTGTCGACCTTGTGCGGATGACCAACCATTTATCGGCGGAAGTGGAAGAAGGACTGTGGGAACTCGTGGCTGCCGGCCTGGTCACGGCTGACGGCTTCGATAATCTCCGTGCTCTCATGGACCCGCGTCGTCGGAGTGCGGAAGGACGGGAGCGATCTCGGCGACCTCGACACACCGCCGGGCGATGGTCGCTGCTCAGACACGCAACCGGTAATCAGCCGTCAATAATCAGCTCTGAGTATGTGCTGTCTGGCGCATCACCTCTTAACGAACCCGTCGCGCGCCAGTTGTTGCGTCGCTATGGCGTCGTCTTTCGTGATTTGCTGGTACGTGAGTCTCTGGTTCAATCTTGGCGTGATCTGCTGGTGCAGTACCGTCGTATGGAGCTGCAAGGCGAGATCCGAGGGGGGAGGTTCGTGAGCGGCGTTACTGGGGAGCAATTCGCGTTGCCGGAAGCCCTTGAATCGTTACGGGCGGCGAGAAAACGAAATGAGCCTGGTGCTGCCTCTCACGACATCAAACTATCTGCCAGCGATCCGTTGAACCTCGCAGGAGTGATCTTGCCGGGTCAGCGCGTGCCTGCCGTGCCTTCGAATTTTGTGGTGTTTCGTGACGGGGTAGTGGTGGGAGCTGTGCAAGCCCGGACTATTCATGAATATCGTCACGAGGCGTTTGAGACCGAAGCCCGCCGGGGCTTCTCGCAAGTAAGGCCGACGTAGGCGTACTTGCAGCCCGTCGAGGAGGCCGAACGAGAAAAGCCATGCCGGGCAAGAGGGCCGGACGAAGCAATCATGAATAGTCCGGGCTAGGGAGGGAGGCAGCGGACAGGTTCAATGAGCAGACTATCCTGCGAGGACGGGCAAATCTGGTCTGGCAGGAATAGTCAGCAAGGGGCAGCGTGCGCCACGGACCACCCGTTCAGTTGTACTCCCGCGAAGCAGGTCGAACAGGCTGGTAGATCCTTCCGTCATCATTACGATCAGGTCTACATCGAAGTCCGCTCCCGCTGCTAAGATCCACTCGGCCGGATCGCCCTTGGCGCCAAGCGTGTTCCACGACCAGCCGGGGCGCTTGGGCTTGGTGAATTTCTGGAGGTCGGCTTCCTCCCCAAGATGCACCAGCTCAAACAAGACATTCTCACTGCCCAGCGTGTGTGCTAGGTCTGCGGCAAGATCGATGGCCGGTTGTGGGTGCGGCGTATGGGATAGCGGAATCAAGACTCGAGTCAGGTTTGTGCGGCCTGTCTCTGCTGAGACAAACCCCTCGACGCCGGCAGGGACAAAGAGTGTCGTCGCATGGGTCCCGCGAGCCACGGGCTCGGCGACTGCGGGGTGGGTGAGACGAGCGAGGCCTTCACGCTGGTGGGTAGACAGCACGAGCAACTCTGTGGGGCGCGCTGTGAGGTGTTGGAGGATGGCGCCTGTGGTATCGTCTGAGACGGCGCGGACGCGTTTGATCTGGACGCCCAACTTCGCGACATCTTCTTTCGAGCTGCCTTCCGGCAAGACTCCCCAGCGAGCGAGGAGTGGCCGGATGCGGGGGAAATCCTCGAAGCCTTGGCGCCCTACCGTGGGGTCGACGTGCATTATCGTCAGCGCTCCCTGCACGAGGCAGGTGAGTTTCAGCGCATGGGCGAACGCCGACGAGTCTGCGGCGGAGAAATCAGTGGGATGAAAAATTCGGCGAAAGGGGAACATTGGGGGTGCCGATAATCGATCAGTTGTCAATGAGCCAGCGCCCTTAACCGGTAAATCTGGGCCTCGTGATTCTGTGCAGTCAGGATATCGAACGCCCCCTGCGCCTTTGTGTGAAAGGCCGACTGCTGGTCGCTCGGGACTCCCAAGAGGGTCGCAAGGGATGTGACATACTCCCCCTGTCCACGTGCGAGGTCCTGCTCCAGGTTCCCTTCGTTATAAGTCGCAAAAGCAATGGCCTTATGTTCCGGGAGCAGGAGTCCATCTTCATTCCACCAGGCGTGGCCTGAAGTTGTGCCGGTCACGTTCGACGTCGTGTCGGTGATTTGCTTGACCGTTCCCTTGAGCGTACAGCCTGACGCAAGCAGCATGAGTACCGGTATGATGGTCCAAACAGTGACGTATTTCATTCAGATACCTCCTCAGCATGGAAGAGAACGGCTCCCTTCATCGTTGGTGCCACTATAACACAAGCGCAAGAACCCCTGGTACTCATGAGGATGAGTCGCGAAATCTCCCCAAAGAGCGCCCTTGTGACGCGTATCTCGTCGGTATGCTGAACCTTTGAGCAACGCGAGAACGCCGCTGGCGGACTTTTCAGCACCCTGCTCGCGAGCCAGCATCCGCAACTGTTGAAGCCGAACATCGCGATCGGCCGTCATGAGCATCTCTAACGTTCCCGGCGCCTTTGCCTGAAAGGCTGACTGCTGGTCGCTCGGGACTCCCAAGTGGGTGCCGGGCGATGTGAGATATTCCCCGTGCCCCCGCGCCAGGTCCGTTCCACATTCGACTGCTCCAAGACCGTAAAGGCGATCAGCTTGTATTCAGGACTCAACATGCCGTCTTCTGTGAGCCAGTGGCGAGTCGAGTTTGCGATGTTGCCGGAGGAGGTGGTGTCGCTGGAGATG
>JBDTPK010000104.1:0-8263 GCA_039932735.1 Nitrospirota bacterium | reverse complement strand
GGAATCGCTCGATGAAGACGCGCTGGATGAAACGAACAAGCCGTTTAACCGAGTCGCGAAGTTCGCCAAAGAGATCAAGATGTTCCACGATTACGGAATTATGGTGAATCCCGGGATCGTATTCGGGTTCGACAGCGACGATGTGACCGTGTTCGAACGGGCGGTCGACTTTCTGACAAAGAATCAGGTGGAATTGGCCTATTTCAACGTATTGACGCCTCTTCCTGGAACACAGTTGTACGATCGTTTTGAAAAGGACGGTCGTATCTTCGATAGGGACTGGGCGAAATATGACGGCAAACATGTGGTGTTCCAGCCTAGCCGTATGTCGGTCGAGCAACTACAAGATGGTTTCCACTGGGCCAATCATGAGTTCTATTCGATTCCTTCAATCTGGAAGCGGCTGTCGGGCACGAGTCAACGGCTCATTCCTCGATTTGAGATGAATCGGGAGTTCAGGAAGTTGGTCAAGCGAACCTGCCCTAAGGCTTCTCTGTCGCCCCTCGCGGGGGTGTTGAAGAATCTGCAAGCGAAGCTCCCGGTGTTGGACAAGGAGCAATTGATTCCTAGCGCACTACACGCACTGAAACAGGCGTTCGATCCGAACGCGCTCTCGGCACAGCAATTGATATTCCACATCAAGGCCAAACGACATGACAAGTTCGCTGCACTGTTCGTGGACCTTGATGGTACTCTCGATCGTCTGAATGCATTGGAACTAATTAAGCGGATCAAGGAAGCGGCCAGTCAGGCGCGCATGGACATCATTATCAACTTCGAACACCTCAAGCTGGCGACGCCAGACGCCCTCAAAGCGTTGCTGGATTCTGACGCGATGAAGATAGCCATTCCGAATGTGAAGGTCCGCTATCGTAAGTTTAAGGATGCATTCGAGGCCTCCTTACAGGGTTTCCCGCTCGCAGGCATCGAGCATCTTAACGAAGATTTGCAGGATGCATAACTTTGAGTATCGACATGGTGAACTCTATTGCGAAGAGGTGCCGGTCAGCCGGATTGCGAAAGAGGTCGGCACACCGTGCTATATCTACAGCTACGCGACCCTCGTTCGTCATTACCGAGCCTATGACGGGGCCTTTAAGAGCGTACCCCATGTGATTGCTTTCGCTATGAAGGCCAATTCGAATATCGCGATCCTCCGACTTATGGCCAAGGAGGGGAGCGGGGTGGATATCGTGTCAGGCGGTGAACTCTTTCGGGCGCTCAAAGCAGGGGTTCCTTCCTCAAAGATCGTCTTCGCGGGCGTCGGCAAGAGCCCAGAGGAGATACGCGAGGCCTTGAAGGCCGACGTTCTTATGTTCAATGTCGAGTCCTCGGCCGAGCTGAAGGCACTTAATGAGGTGGCGGCCTCCGTCGGGACCAAGGCGAGAGTTGCCCTGCGCATCAATCCCGACATCGACCCCAAAACACACCCCTATATTTCGACCGGCCTCAAGAAGAGCAAGTTCGGGATTGCCGCTGATCGGGCACTCGAAGAGTTCACGCTGGCTTCTTCGCTCGCCAATATCGATGTTGTCGGGGTACATAAACATATCGGCTCACAGTTGACGGAAGTTACGCCATTTGTTGAGGCTGTGAAGAAAGTCGTGAAGTTGGTCGGAGCCTTGAAAACTCAGGGGATCCACATCCAATACGTCAATATCGGCGGCGGGCTCGGCATTACCTACTCGGATGAAACGCCGCCGTTGCCACAAGATTTGGCGGATGCCGTGTCGCCACTGCTGAAAGATTTGAATGTCACCCTCATCATGGAACCAGGTCGGGTCATCGTCGGTAATGCCGGCATTCTCGTGACGAAGGTGTTGTATCGGAAGGATGGCGAGGCGAAACGGTTTATTATCGTCGATGCGGCGATGAACGACTTGATAAGACCGAGCCTCTACGGCGCCTACCACGAAATTCGCCCCTTGTCACAGGCGGTGTTGCAGCGGCCCAAGCATACCGTAGATGTTGTGGGCCCGATCTGTGAGTCCGGAGATTTTCTGGCGAAAGACCGGTCACTGCCAGAGGTTAATTCTGGCGACATGCTGGCAGTGATGAGTGCGGGGGCCTATGGATTTGTGATGGCCTCCAATTACAATTCAAGACCACGCGTACCGGAAGTCCTGATTAAAGACGGAGAGACCCACGTCATCAAGACTAGAGAAACGTACGACGACTTGGTGAAGGGAGAAAGGATTCCTGCCTTTCTCGACTGAGGAGTGGGCTCGGCGGATGCTTCGAGGGCAAAGGAGAGAGTATGTTTACCGGCGCATTGATTGCCATTGTGACTCCGTTCCGTGATGGCAAAATCGACGAGCGGGCTTTCGGGGACCTTATAGAATGGCAAATTGCCAATGGGACAAGTGGAATTGTGCCCTGCGGCACCACCGGCGAATCTGCCACACTCTCGCACCAGGAACACCACCGTGTGGTCGAGTTGACCGTCGAGGTGGTCAATCGACGTGTTCCCGTGATTGCCGGGGCTGGCTCCAATAGCACGGCAGAAGCGGTGTCGTTGACAAAACACGCCAAGCAGGCGGGAGTCGATGGGGCTCTGCTCATTACGCCCTATTACAACAAACCGACGCAAGAGGGGCTGTACCGCCATTACAAAACAATCGCGGAATCTGTGGATCTTCCACAGGTCCTGTATAACATTCCAGGACGTACCGGCGTGAACATGCTGTCCTCCACTGTCGCGAGGCTCTGTGGGCTACAGAACATTGTCGGGATCAAAGAGGGTAGCGGATCAGTCCAGCAGGCTTCTGAGATTGTCCGGACGTGTGGAGATCGGATAACGGTTCTTGCTGGCGATGATGCCCTGACGCTACCCATGATGGCGGTCGGAGGGAAAGGGGTCATTAGCGTGACGTCGAATGTCGTACCCTCCGAGATGGCTCAATTGGTCAAGACTTTTCTGAGCGGACGCATCGAAGATGCGCGTCGGATTCATTTCGCATTGTCGCCACTCTTCACCGCACTCTTTTACGAGACCAATCCGATTCCGGTGAAAACCGCGTTAGGCATGATGGGGAAAATCGATCCAGAGTTGCGGTTGCCGCTCTGTGCCATGGCAACCGAGACGAAGGACCAACTCACGCGGACATTAAAAGACGCAGGCCTCGTATAGGGCCAGATGGTCTTAGCCAAGACTTATTCCATGATTAATGTCATAGTCGCAGGGGCAGCCGGTCGGATGGGCTGTCGACTGATTGCCCTTATCAAAGATTCGACCACCCTGAAGCTGGCCGGCGCCATTGAAGGGAAGGGCCACCAGGCCGTGGGTGACGATGCCGGGGAGACGGCGGGCTGCGGCCGTGCGGATATTCAGATTACCGACGACTGTTCTCTCCTCCTCGACCGAGGCGAAGTAATCATCGATTTCTCCGCTCCTGAAGCGACTCTGCATCATTTACGCGCAGTGGCACAATGTCGACGAGCGATGATAATCGGCACGACGGGGTTTTCCATTCTCCAGCTCGAAGAGCTAAAATCGCTTGCATGCCAAGTTCCCTGTGTGTTGTCCCCCAACATGAGCGTGGGGATCAATCTTATCTATAAGGTCATCAGCGAGATGGCAAAAACGCTGGGGGACGACTACGACATCGAGGTGATTGAAGCTCATCATCGTCTAAAAAAAGATGCGCCGAGTGGGACGGCCCTTAAGATTGCGGAAGTCTTGGCAAAAGCTGTGAGCCGCGAGCTGGATCAGGTTGGCGTCTATGCGAGAAAAGGTCTCATTGGGGAACGGAAAAAGGGTGAAATTGGAATTCAAACAATTCGAGCCGGCGACATTGTCGGCGACCACACGATTCTTTTTGGCGGGAGGGGTGAACGTATCGAAGTGACGCATCGAGCGAGTAGTCGAGATACTTTTGCTGAAGGCGCTTTGCGTGCCGCTCGGTGGGTGGTTCGACAGCCTCCTGGCCTGTACGACATGATGGATGTGCTGAGCCTTCGATAGATCTTCATTCCTATTCCAGTCCACATCGTGACCGTGGCCAGGGACAATCTGCCACCGTGATGAAAGTTCCGCCAAAGTGGCGTCTAGCTCATACTCAGCCCAGCGGTGCGAAAAGTGTGAGGGGTTGACTATCGTGTGGCACACATCACGAGTTATTGTCCGATTCTTCTAGGTTCCACTTGCTTGCGGGGTAATGAGAGGTGGTTCTTAGGGAGCGATCGCTGTAAACAGACGAGGGTAAGACTTCTAGGTGGAGTCCGCCCAATCATGATTAGGCGAACTCCCACAGAGGCAGCTTCAGCTGCCTCGGCTCGTCGTACGTGAGCGGGTCCGGTTCTGTCATAGCGCGGGTTAATGTCTCGCGGTGATAGGCCGAGGTTCTTGGTCCGCTGATTTCCGGCGACCACAGTTCAAACACGCAAACACTGTGATTGCAAGTCCTGCGTTCAGATCCACTGCCCGTTCCGGTAACATCGCCCCGCGGCATTTATCACAAATCGTCATGTTGGTAATCTACCATGATAGAAAATGGAAACATATCCATCTGAAGTACTGGGTCCTTTGTTGAAATAGTCCTTTCAGTCGCACCAGGTTAGGCTATTTGACCACAGCTAGGCGTGGCTGCCTCTTTTGCTTCATAGGCCAGAGTAGCTTGTGGAGTCCTTGACAGAGTGGGCGCTGTCCCATAGGATTGTGGTCACACGAGGGACCCCCTACTATGTATAGAATTATCCTCATCCTCGGGCTGCTTGTGGTGATGTATTTCCTCCTTCGGCGGGCCTTTCGTGAGTTTAACAGACGGGGAGAACCAGAGCGTCTAGCTCCAGGCAAGGATCAGATGGTCCAGGATCCCGTCTGCAGGGTATTTGTGCCAAGGGGTGTGGCGGTGACAGAAGATATTGGGGGACAGACATATTACTTCTGTAGCCAATCCTGCGCACATAAGTTTCAAGAGCAGCTTGCTCGTTAACAACCCGAGTAACTCGAGTCGGAGAGTTTTTCTTCTTTGTCGAATTTTAGGGTGATCTGACATTGATTGGGGGAGAAGTTAAAGAGAGGTAAGCCCGATTTACCGCCGGCAATGCGATAGTAGGTCCAGGTTTCTCCGCCAAAAAATCTTGTGGCCTTGCCGTTGGGCGCTCCCCAGTTCTTTTCAAACCAGGTCTTGTCCTTGCCTTGAAGTTCAGCCGGCTTGAGAGACTGGTCAAGATAAGGATTGCTACTGCCGCAGGCACTGAGGAGTAGGCACAGGGGGAGTAGCCAGGCAGATCGTCTCATAGCGGGTCCCCTCATCTATATGTTTCAGTCAATACCTCAACCAGCAGGCGGTTAATGATCGGATCTTAGCTGCCGTCCGAAGGCCTGTCAAACCAGCGTATTCAGGAGAAGATTGCAGCCATGTTGAGTTCCCAATAGAATAACCGATAACGGATCGATCAGACGGAGCACCACCCTGATAGGAAAGGAGCAGCCCATGAAGTTTTTTCTCGATACAGCCAATGTGAAAGAAATCCAGGAAGCCGCCAGTTGGGGCCTCCTCGACGGTGTCACGACGAACCCGTCGCTTGTTGCCAAGGAAGGGCGCAACTTCAAAGAAATGCTCGTCGAAATTTGCAACATGGTGGATGGACCGATCAGCGCCGAGGTCGTCAGTCTCGAAGCCGATGCCATGGTGAAGGAAGGGAAGGAGCTTGCGAAGATCCATAAGAATATCGTCGTAAAGGTGCCTTTGATTGCAGAGGGATTGAAGGCCACCAAAAGATTGGCTGCCGAAGGCTACAAGGTAAATGTCACATTGTGCTTTTCCCCAACCCAGGCGCTCCTCGCAGCAAAGGCTGGTGCGTGGTGCGTTTCTCCCTTCATCGGTCGCCTCGATGACATCAGTTCAAATGGGATGGAACTCATCCGCCAAATCCTGACCGTTTACCGTAATTACGACTTCAAGACCCAAGTGTTGGTGGCAAGCGTGCGGCACCCTCAGCACGTTGTCGAGACTGCGTTAGCTGGTGGGCATATCTGTACAATGCCTTTCTCGATCTTTCAGCAGATGGTGAAACATCCGTTGACGGATAGCGGACTCAAGAAGTTCCTGTCGGATTGGGAGGCTCAACCCAAGAAGTAAGACCTACTGGCCAGCTGGCGTGTCTGCAGATTTAGCAAGTTGTTGTCGAGCAGTGGCAAAGATATGGTGAAACATCGGTCTGGTTAATAGACCTGTGAACGTATTTTGCTGGCTTGGATGGTATGAGCCGATCAGTGTCATGCCCGACGGAAGGATCTTGACGATTCCATGGGAAAATTTGGGGAGCGGTGAAGGAAGTTGCTGCTCCTCATCTCGGCAGGCTTTCAAGTAGTGATCGAACGCAATTTTGCCCAGCGCCACCACCACTCGAATCTTCCGTAACGACCGGAGTTCCTCCCGCAGATAGGGGCGACAGGCCTTGAATTCTTCAGGGGCCGGTTTGTTGTCGGGCGGCGCGCAACGGACCGTCGCGCCAATGTAACAATCCGATAGCGTCAGCCCGTCATCCCGATGGTGAGAGCTGGGTTGGCTGGCAAAGCCAAATCGATGTAAGGCGCCATACAGCCAATCCCCGCTCCGATCGCCCGTAAATACCCGTCCGGTTCTGTTGCCGCCGTGTGCGGCTGGTGCAAGGCCAAGTACGTAGAGGCGGGCTTGCGAATCCCCAAATCCTGGGACCGGGCGCCCCCAATAGGTCCAGTCCTCAAACTGCTTTCGTTTCTCTGCGGCGATCGTCTCTCGATAGGTAACTAGGCGTGGACAGGCAGTGCAGTGGGTGATCCGATTGTTGAGGAGGGTCAGCGCGCGCATAGTTGCGCAGTCTAGCACGAATCTGAAAGTCGATCATGCTTGCCGGTCCCTCGTCAGGCTGTTAGCATACGTACTCGACATAGGATCGTTCATCGCATCATATTGGAGCAAGGTTGATATGGCGGCATGGGTTCGGCGAGCACTGTTTCTCAGTGGGTTGTGGATGGTGGTCGTGTTTCCGATTGCGACTGGAGCACAGCCGCAACCCGAACATTCCGAGGCAAAGGAGAGCATGTCTCGATCTGCGACCAACGGAGGATCGGAGCGAGAGGTGATACTAGTCGATCCTCTTGATGACCCGAACGAGCCAGAAGATCGCCTCGTCATTCTTCCGGAAATCAAGCGAGAGGGTGAGCGCTACTTCCTCAGTTCATTCAAGCTGCCTGACACGCTGACCTTTGCAGGCCAACCAGTCCCGCTCGATAATTGGCAGGTACGTGAACGCATCGAATATGAGTTCTATCAATTCTTAGAAGACCAGGGCGAAAGTATTATCCTCGCCAAACGAACCGGACGCTGTTTCCCTCCCGTGGAAAAGCAACTGGCCGATGCCGGGTTGCCGGACGACCTCAAATTTATGCTGCTGGTGGAGAGCAAGTGTGTGGCCGCCGCCTATTCAAGGGCGAAAGCGTCGGGGCCGTGGCAGTTCATCCCTTCCACCGGGCGACGCTATCGTCTCAAGAGCGACGCGGTCCGCGACGATCGTCGCAATCTGGAGATGTCGACGGAAGCGGCGGTCAAGTATTTGCGCTACCTGAAAGATTTCAAGCAGAACGATTGGTTCATGGCCATGGCCTCGTACAATGCCGGTGAAGAACGGATTCGTCGGTTATTGAAGGACCAGAATATTACCGACTATTGGAAGATGCACGGGCCACGGGAAACGATGCGCTATGTGCCGAGAATCATCGCTGCCAAGGAAATCTATTCACAGCCGGAGAAGTACTTGGGGTTGAGCAAGAAAGATCTGTATATGCCGGTAGAAACTGAAACAGTCATCGTCAACGTGAAAGATTCCCAACGAGCCCTCACCTCGATTGCCGAAGAATTTGGGACCTACTTCTTGGAACTCAAGATGCTGAATCCTGAATTCAAGAAAGATGTGCTTCCACGCGGGACCTATCAGATGAAAGTCCCACGGCAGACGTGTCCGAGCCGTTGCTTCAAACAGGACAAGACTCCATAGCAGGATGCTGAAACAGTCCGCGAGTTTCGTTCTCGCATCGTTCAGGCCCTCAACGTACCTCACGTGGAGAACAAGCTGGCTTGGCAGTTTGGGGTGGGCGGGTGAGAAGTGCTACGCCTCGGTTCTTCTCTCGCTGCGGCCTTGCCGGTCGAACTGTTTGGGCATCATGCGAGTGGGTGTCGTCTGTCTATGCCCTGCTAGCCAGTCAGCAGCATGATACAGATCCCTTCCTCTCCTATCCGGCCACTTCTGAGAAAACTCATCGTTCGAGGACTGGATG
>JBDTPK010000103.1:0-8330 GCA_039932735.1 Nitrospirota bacterium | reverse complement strand
TATGGACAATGGGGGATGAACTGGGTGGCCGCGCTGCCGTTCATCCAGCCGCCGCTGGTGACTGCGCTGCATGTGCTTGATCGCGCCTGGCTTCGTGGGCCGTTTCGGACGCGTCCCGAGATCTTGCGCGTGGAAGCGCGCTCGGCCAGAACCCTCAAGAAGGCCAAGCAGCAGTTGGCGAGGTTGAAGCTCAAGGGCACGGTCCGCAAAGAGCAAGGGGCAGCCGCACCGGTCATCTTGAAACGCACGCCCAAGCGAGAAGGGCTCCTAGTGGTGGGCAGTCAGGGACTTGATGCACTTGACCGCTTTTTGCTCGGCAGCGTGTCGACGAAACTCATCCAGCATGCGGCCTGTCCGGTGCTTGTGGTCAAGGGCGAGGCGACCCCGTTGCGGCGAATCATCTTGGCGACCGATGGATCGGACGCATCAGCCACAGCCCTGGAGTTTGTGCTAACGAGATTTCAGCCGAATCGTTCAACCGGCAAGAGCGGGCGCGTGCCGATTCATGTGAGCGTGATCCATGTGATGGTGCCGCCTTCTTCGGTCTCTGCCACAATTGAATCAACGATCCCGTGGATCAAGGCCTCGGAACTGAAGGAGGCAACCCTCAAAGTAATTGACCAGAGCGTGCGGAAGCTGATCAAGGCGGGATTTACGGCCGAGCCGCTGTATCAGCTTGGGAACCCTGCTGAAGAGATTATCAAGGTGGCAGCCAAACAGCATGCTGATCTGATCGTGATGGGCGCACAAGGGTTGGGCGCTATTGCCCGGTTTCTCCTCGGGAGCGTGTCGACGCGGGTGGTGCAACACGCGACCTGTGCCGTGCTCGTCGTTCGATCACAGCACAAGAAGCACCGGGGAGCCTTGGACAGGTTTCCGGGGGTATCGAGTGGGGTGATTGGGTGACTAGGCTCCTTTCGGTTGGGTGATCCCGCACCCGATGGTGAACGAGTTCGCGCCAGACGGATAGAGAAGGAATGGGTTCGAATCGAAGGGTGACCGGACAAGGGGCGGACCATGATAAGGATCAAACGTGTGTACCGTGAACCCAGTGTCCACGATGGGGTGAGAATCCTCGTAGATCGGGTGTGGCCACGGGGAATGAGCAAGGAACGAGCTCGCATTGACGAATGGCGAAAGGACTTGGCACCCACCACGTCGCTTCGCAAATGGTTCGGGCATGAACCAGCCAGATGGGTCGAGTTTCGCAGGCGATATGGAACGGAGTTGGCCCGGTCAGGAATCACGGAGGAGCTGAGGAAAATGGCCCGCCTTTCATCCAAGAGGACGATTACACTCGTGTATAGCGCGGCCGATGAGGAGCAGAACCAGGCGGTGGTCTTGAAGGAACTGATCGACAAGCTAGCCTGACCGCGTCGAGCCCACAAAAGGAGGTCGCCCATGAGCTCGGCTGCAAGCCAGCCCACGTATCTGGTGAAGCAGAACGACCGTCGTCAGGTGGCGGAACGCACCATGGCCTTTCAGTGTGAGAAGCCGGAAGGCTTCACGGGTACGGCGGGTCAATCCATCGCGATGACACTCATGAATCAGTCGGATAACAGACGGGAAGGGACTGGACGCACGTTTTCCAGTGCGAGTGCCTCTGATGAGGGTCTGCTCCTGGTCGCACCCGGATGCGCGGTTCGGCGTTCAAGCGGGTGCTGGAGACTATGCCGATCAGTTCCCGAGTCACGATCGACGGACCGTTCGACAACCTGGTGCTTCATCACGATCAAGTCATGGTCGGGGTGTTTGTGTCCAGCGGGATCAGCATCGCGTCACGACATCGGGGTCGATGATAGCGAAACTCGGACCGAAGAGGTTGCCGGCTATTGAGTGCACGTATTCGAGACATTGCCCCCGTCGACGTGGTGAGGCAGCGCGGGGGGCGGCCTGACGGCATCACGTCGGGCGCAGTGAAACGTCATTGTCATGGCAGTGGACTGTTGAAGAAGGAGGGGCTGAGTATACTTGCGGATTTTTCCTATCGGCCAAAGCAATACAATTTGAGCGGACTCATCGGCATCTCCGATCAGACGCTGGAGAGGCATGTCAAACTCTATGAAGGCTACGTGCGCGAAACCAACAGACTCACCGACCACATCGCTCAGATTCTTAAGGATGGCACGGTGGATCAAGAGGAAATGCCGGCCTATTCGGAACTGACGCGCCGCCTCGGCTTCGAATACAACGGGATGGTATTGCATGAATACTATTTCGATAATGTGAAACGAGATGGCTCGGGGGACCCGAGTCTCGCCTCGGCCTTTCTCAAGGAAATCGAGTCAAGTTTTGGCAGCTACGCGGTCTGGAAGACGGATTTCTCGAGCATCGCCAAGATGCGGGGCGTGGGATGGGCGATCTGCTACCGCAATCCGATGAATGGCCGTCTGTCAAACCATTGGATCACTTTGCACGAGACCGGGAACGTGGCGGGGGTTAGGCCCCTGCTCGTCCTGGACGTGTGGGAGCATGCGGTTCTCCTTGATTACAAGCCATCGGAGCGAGGGAAATACATTGAGGCCTTTTTCTCGAACATCGACTGGGATGTTGTGGAGGAGCGCCTGGGGGCCAGTATGAAATAGCATGTGCCACGAATACGGGGAGAGCGAGTTGGCTCATGGGGAGAGTGCTCTGGCTCCGGTAGGGATTGAGAGCTGTGAGGATATGACAGAGCCCGTTTAAGGAGCGTCTCAGTCGTTGATGCAAACTTCGAATACGCGATCGTATTGACCAGCGTCAGCAGCCCTGAGGGTGTCGGATGCAACGGCGCTTCGCGGAGGGGGATAACACGAACTTCTTGAAGAAGGGAGACGCGGTGATGGCGGACATGAATGAAGCGGTATGGACCGAGGCCAATGTTGCAGTGGTCGAAAACTATCTGAAGAAAGAATTCCAGAATTTTTCTATTGCGCATCGAGTCGACACATCGCGCACCCATATCTTTACCGTTGAGAATGAGAAGAAGCGATTTACGCTGTGTATTGGGTGGTCCATCTTAGCCGATAGACGTTTCACTGCAGTGGGAATTGACCGCTTACTGAAAGAGCAGGTGGCTGAAGAAATGCGTCTACATGGGGAGGACGGCTATCACTGGACGTCTTCACTTGAAGACGCTACCCAGCGTGGAGGCATGTGATAGAACCGGTTTGAGGGTCCTGTACGTATCAATGCCTTGAGTCAGAAGATCGGCAGTGGCACGAAGGCCGCGCCGGTCAATGTGAGGTCGTGAGTCGCACATACCTGTTCAACTACTTACAGAACGGCCGCGTGCGAAGAGTGTTGTTGTGGGAAGCAGGTGGAGGCTAACCGCCAACTTGATCACCGAGCCCGGTCCGTTCACAGCCAAGAACCTCAAAGGACGGGTGCCGGCTAAGACTACAAGCCCGAAGCAGGATTCATGAGACGAGACTCGTTTGTGCTGGAGCCTTTATTGCCGTTCCGACTGGACCTTACGGTCTGGGCGTTGCGCCGCCGTCCGGACAACGTCGTAGACCGCTGGGACGGGCACACCTATCGCCGGGTGCTGTCTTTGCCGGTCGGCTTTGCGGAAGTCGCGGTCACCCAGAGCGGGCCGCCTGAGACGCCGCGGCTTCGGGTTATGGTGGGAGCTGCTGCGCTCTGTCCCGAGGTGCAGCAGGGCGTGACGACGGCCCTGGAGCGCCTACTCGGATTCCGCACCGACCTCGCAGCTTTTTATCCCCTCGCCTCTCGCGATGCCGCGCTCGGTCCATTGGCGCAGCGCTTCCGCGGAATGAAGCCGCCTCGGTTCGCCACCATATTTGAGAGCGTGATCACCGCGATAGCCAGCCAGCAAGTGACCAAGGCACTGAGCGTGCTCCTCCTCAACCGTCTGGCCGTACGCTGCGGCCAAGCGGTCTACGCGGGGGAATCTGTCGCGTACGCGTTTCCTCGTGCGGATGATCTGGCCGCAGTGGATCCCTCCGATCTGCGCCAGCTCGGTTTCAGCCGGCAGAAGGGCCGCGCAATGATTGAGTTGGCAAGGGCGATCGCCCTGGAAGGGTTGGACTTGGAGAGGCTTGCGGCACTGCCGGATGAACAGGCGATTGAGTGTCTCTGCGGCTTGCGAGGCGTGGGGCGTTGGTCAGCAGAATACGTGCTCTTGCGCGGCCTGGGGCGCACCCATGTCTTTCCAGGTGACGATGTGGGGGCTCGGAAGAATTTGCAGCGTTGGCTGCACCTCGTGAAACCACTTGATTACGCAGGGGTTCACCGCACAGTGGAGCGCTGGCGCCCGTATAGCGGACTGGTTTACTTTCACCTGCTGCTGGACAGGTTGGAGGAAGCAGGATTCCTGGCAGCACCAACATCGCGATCACAGACAGGCTGCGGCAACCACGTCGAGACACAGCATCTACAGGAGGTCATACCGATGAAACCCGAATTCAAAGTGGGGGATCATGTGAGCTGGAACTCGGAAGCGGGCCATGTCCGCGGAACGGTCAAGAAAAAGGTCACCTCTGCCATCACGTTTAAGACCTACACCGTTCGCGCCTCGAAGGAAGAGCCGCAGTATCTGATCAAGAGCGACAAGACCGAGCACCTGGCCATGCATAAAGGTGCGGCGCTCAAAAAGATCGGTAAAAGCATGGGCTCACCCAGGGAGAGTCGAACCCGAAAAAGAGATACAGCGTGAGAAATGATGATGAAAAGATCTTTGAAGGAAGAGAACAGAGTACGAAATGTAGAACCTTTGCCCATCGTGCTGACGATTGGCCATTCGACGCGCACGCTCCAGGAATTCATTGTCCTGCTTCAGGCACACGGTGCGATGCGCGTGGTGGATGTGCGGACGGTGCCGCGGTCTCGGCACAACCCGCAGTTCAACAAGGCTTCACTGCCAGGCTCATTGAAGAAAGCTGGATTGGGCTACATTCACCTGCCGGGACTCGGCGGACTGCGTCATGCTCAGCCCGATTCGCTCAACGTAGGTTGGCGCAATGCGTCCTTTCGCGGTTATGCGGATTACATGCAGACGCCGGAATTTGAGCAGAGCCTCGACGAACTCATCCAGTTGGCGAACCAGGAGCAAATCGTCTTGATGTGCGCCGAAGCGGTGCCATGGCGCTGTCATCGTTCGCTCATCGGCGATGCCTTGCTGGTTCGTGGTATCCGCACAGAGGACATCATGAGTTCAACACGATGTCAGGTTCATACGCTCACGCCCTTTGCGAAAGTCCGTGGCACCACGATCACCTACCCGGTTGAAAGCCTGCAGCGTGCTCACACGAAGTCGCCGCTGGAGCATTCTGAGTCACCGCTGGTCAAGCGAACCTGACATGTCAGATAAGGAAGTGAACCAGTGAGTGTCGTCGCGCAACCGTTGACCGAAGACGACGGCCCGCTTTCGCCATGGTGGATACGCGCCGTATTGATCGTGATGGTGCTTGGCTTTGCCGGTCTGATCACGATCACGATACTCGCCTACCGAAATGCGCCGCCGATTCCAACTCAGGTGGTGGACGCGCAAGGCGTCACGCTATTCAGCGGCGATGATATCCGAGCTGGCCAGACGGTATTTCTCAAGTACGGCCTGATGGCCAATGGCAGCATCTGGGGTCATGGCGCCTATCTCGGTCCGGACTACTCGGCCGAGGCCTTGCATCGTATGGGGGAGGACACCAGCGAGGCGATCGCACAACAACGATACCAGCAGCCTTTGTCAGCAGTGACACGTTCACAACAAGCGGCAGTTCGAGCCGAAACGGCGGTGGCACTCAAAACCAATCGTTACGATGCGGCGACGGGGACGCTGCATTTGACCGCGTCGGAAGCTGCAGCGTATCGCCAACAAATCCACTACTGGACCGACTATTTTAAGGAACCATCACGCAATGGCGGCCTGACGCGCAATCTCATCAGCGATCCAACCGAGCTACGCCAGTTCGCCGCCTTCGTCGCCTGGGCGGCCTGGGCGTCGGTGGCGGCTCGTCCCGGCGAGGACTATTCCTATACCAACAATTTTCCCTATGACCCGAGCGTGGGCAATCAGCCCACGCCAGGAGCGCTCTTGTGGAGCGCGCTGAGTCTGCTCGTGTTCCTGGCCGGCATTGCGGTGGTGCTGTTGGCATTTGGGAAATTCGGTTACCTGGGCTGGATCACTCGCGGCCATCACGTGCATCCCCACCTGCTGCCAGGACGTTCTAGTCGGGGTCAGAACGGGCTGGTGAAATTCTTCGTAGTCGTGGCGCTGTTGTTGCTTGCGCAGACATTGGTGGGCGGCGCCACGGCCCACTACCGTGCCGATCCGAACAGCTTCTACGGCTTCGAACTCGAACGCATGTTTCCCAGCAACCTGATGCGCACCTGGCACCTGCAGACGGCGATCTTCTGGATCGCGACCGCCTATGTCGCCGCGGCGCTCTTCCTCGGCCGCTCCCTGCGAGCCGATGAGCCACGCTGGTTTGCCGGCTGGACACATGTGCTCTTTGCCTCGTTTGTAGTGGTGATCGGCGGCAGTCTGCTGGGCGAGTGGCTGGGTATCTCGCAACTGCTCGGTCGCTGGTGGTTCTGGCTCGGCGACCAGGGTTGGGAGTACCTGGAGATCGGCCGACTGTGGCAATATCTGCTGGTGGCGGGTTTGTTGCTATGGTTTGCGCTGCTATGGATATTGGTACGACCGCGTGCGCTGACGGACCCGGCATCGAAGCCAATCGTCAAGATGTTCTTGGTGGCCGCATTGGCGATTCCGGTGTTCTATGTGCCGGCACTGTTTTTTGGCGCGACGACCAACTATACGGTGGTCGATACGTGGCGCTTCTGGATCATCCACTTGTGGGTAGAAGGCTTCTTTGAGTTCTTTGCCACGACGGTGGTGGCGCTGACGTTCTATCAACTCGGCCTGACCCGCCGCAACGTCGCGCTGCGGGTGATCTATCTCGACGCCATCCTGTACTTCCTCGGTGGGCTGATTGGCACCGGCCACCATTGGTATTTCAATGGCCAAACCAACGTCAACATGGCGCTCTCGGCCCTGTTCTCGGTACTCGAGGTGGTCCCGCTGACTTTGCTGTCCCTAGACGCCTGGGACTTCGTTCGCACCACACGCGGCGATTGCGGCGTGTGCGACAAGGCGATCGCGATACCGCACAAGTGGACGTTCTTTTTCCTGATGGCAGTGGGCTTTTGGAACTTCGTGGGGGCCGGCATGTTCGGGTTTCTGATCAACCTGCCGATCGTCAGCTACTACGAGGTCGGCACACTGCTGACGCCCAACCATGGCCACGCCGCGCTGATGGGCGTGTTCGGCATGCTGGCAATCGCCCTAATGGTGTTCGTGCTTCGTCAGACCAGCGACGATGCGCGTTGGGTCGGCATCGAGAAATACATCAAGGTTGCCTTCTGGGGCACCAACATCGGCCTGGCGATGATGGTGACAATGAGCTTGTTCCCCGGCGGAGTGCTGCAAGTCTGGGACGTAGTCCAGCACGGGTATTGGCACGCGCGCAGCCTTGATTACATCGGGAGCGACCGGTCGCACCTGATCGAATGGCTGCGGCTGCCCGGGGACCTGGTCTTCATTCTATTCGGCGCCGTGCCGTTGGTCATCGCATCGATCAAGGGCTATCTCGGCGTGCGCGCCGCGGATCGTCACGAATGTGAATCTCGATACCCTGATGATGGCGGTATGACCGGCCAGCGGAGGCAAGAGCATGACGACGTCTGAACGCCCGCGGCATGAGTATGTGGCAGAGGTCTGCGAATGCACTGACGTTCGGATGGGCGTTCCGGTACCCATGAGAACCCATGAACATGGGGAGGGAGTTAACTTCGCCTTCTTCAGCTGCCATGCCAGCCGCGTTCGGCTGGAATTGTTTGATCATCCCGACGATGCCACGGGCGCCAGGTGGTACCACACTGCTCCGGCGTCGCGATGTCCCTCGAAGTTGATTCCATTCTCTGGCAGCGGTGAATCAGCGTTGAACGAGAGAAGGACGAGAACCGACGCCCAATGAAAGAGCCAAAAAAACTAAACAGCATACGGCAGCCAACAGGCCGGGGGCTGTCCGTGTCAGGCCAGACGGCGGCGAGGTGACGATCCGCCGCTCAAATGGTGAGCACACGTAGCGATCTCGCCGAAGCGCTTGCTTTCGCCGCTGACGGAAGGATATGAACGTACGATGGAGTCAAAGCGATCGAGAACACCAACAGCCTATCCCCGATTGCATGCGGAGGAGCCCGAGTCAGAACCGGATTGTCATGAGCATCAATTAGACCGTTATTTCGAACGCTTGCGCGGATGAAAGGCATATGACTGCGCTTATGGAGCCATCAGGTTCAAATGAACTGTCGCTGATCGTATACTCCAT
>JBDTPK010000102.1:0-8390 GCA_039932735.1 Nitrospirota bacterium | reverse complement strand
GGCCGACGACTGGAGACCAGCATCAGTTTGCGCTGAGGAATGGGAAAGGAGTCGAGCTCAAAAACTGGACGACCTACTTTGTGACTGTGGCGAAGGTCTCTGGCGACGATCGAGCGTTGGCCACGGCGGTTCAGGCCACGCCGGAACCGAACTGGATCAACTGGAATCAGATCAACAATCTCCTGCTGGCGCTCATGTTCGGGGGTATCATGTTTTATGCCATTGGTACAGCCAGAAAACGGGAGATTTTTCTCAGGCGTATTCCAGGCCTTGACGCGGTGGATGAGGCCATCGGCCGCGCGACCGAGTTAGGCAAGCCGATCCTGTATCTTACCGGCGCCCACGACATGAGCGATCCCTCCACCATTGCCGCAGCGGTCATTCTCGGGCGCGTGGCCAAACGTACGGCCGCCTATGGGACCGATCTGCTTGTCCCGCACCGCGATCCGATTACCATGGCCGTCTGCCAGGAAATTACCAAGCAGTCCTATCTGGAAGCCGGTAAGCCCGATCTCTATAAGGACGATTCCAATTTCTTCATTACGTCAGATCAATTCAGCTATACCGCGGCGGTGGACGGCATCATGCTGCGCAAAAAGCCGGCGGCGAACTTTTTCATGGGGCATTATTTCGCCGAGGCATTGCTATTGACAGAAACCGGCGCGAGCACCGGCGCGATCCAAATCGCCGGGACGGATGCAGACCACCAGCTGCCGTTCTTCGTCACGACCTGCGACTACACCTTGATCGGGGAGGAGCTCTACGCCGCCAGCGCCTATCTGTCCAGAGAACCGGTTCAAGTCGGCACACTGCGCGGGCAGGACATCGGCAAGGCGCTCATCCTCGGCGTCCTCGGCATCGGGACCATACTGGCTACTCTCGGGGTCATGCTTGACGCGCAGTGGCCACAAATATTTCTGGACCTATTCAAGGACGTGAAATGATCTTCCTTCGCCGACAGGTTCCTCTTCTGATTACACTCATCACGGGCATCGTATTCGCGGCGCAATACTATGTGCCGCACCCGGCATCGGAGCAGATGCTGACCTCCGTCACCAAGTGGCTCCAGATCATTGGGGGGTTCGCGCTGGTATTGGGCGTCAGCAGCCTATTCCACGTCCATGCCATCAAGATCCGACGCAAAGAAGCAGGATGGGGCTATAGTTTCGCCCTCTATGTCGGCATGCTGGCGACTATTGCGGTTGGCCTGTGGTCGAACGGCAAGGAAGCCATCGACGGCACCATGACGGCCTTTGGGTGGGTCTACAACTTTATGATGGTCCCGCTGCAGGGGACGATGTTCGCCATTCTCGCCTTCTTCATCGCCTCGGCTGCCTATCGGTCGTTCCGCGCGCGGAGCCGCGAGGCGGCGGTGCTCCTCATTGCGGCGGTGATCGTCATGATGGGTCGTGTCCCGCTCGGTGAATATCTGATCCCGATCAGCGGCGACCTGTCTCAGTGGATCTTGAACGTGCTGAATGCGTCGGTGCGGCGTGCGATCCTGATCGGCGTCAGCCTCGGCACGGTCGCGCTTTCTATCAAGATCATCTTCGGCATGGAACGGTCGTATCTTGGGGGCGGCAAGGAATAGGACGTGAAACGTGAAAGGTTAGACGTAAAACGCAGGGATCAGGAGAACGTGTTCGAGTTCTTGAACCATCTTGAAGCGTTTCACCTTTCACGTTTGACGTGTCACAAGGCCTCGGCATGACCTTCACTGAACGTATGCTGAAGATCGACCGGCGGATCATTTTCCTGGTGATCGGCCTCTGCACGCTCCTGCCGCTGCTCTACCCGGTTGGATTGCCGATCAAGATTTCGCCGGAGGTCCGCGGGGTGTACGACCATATCGAGTCGCTCCCCGAGGGGTCCGTATTCCTGCTCTCGCTGGACTTCGATCCGGCGTCGAAGCCCGAGCTCCATCCCCAAGCGATTTCGTTGCTGCGTCATGCCTTCAGGAAGAACCTCCGCGTGATCGCGATGACACTCTGGGTTTCCGGCACCGGCATGGCCGACCAGGTCGTCACGCAGGTTGCCCACGAGATGGGAAAGGTTAGCGGCAAGGATTATGTGTTCCTCGGCTGGAGCCCCGGCGGGACCGCCGTCATCATCAACATGGGGCAGGACCTCTATGGCGCGTTCCCAGCCGACTACAGCGGCAAACCCACGAAGGGTTTATCAGTCTTGCAAGGCGTTGCGAGCCTGCGCGATGTGAACTATGCCGTCAGCTTGGGCGCCGGCAATCCCGGCGTGGAAACCTGGTATGTCTTTGGCAAGGACAAATACAAGTTTGAACTCGGCGGCGGCTGCACGGGTGTGATGGCGCCTGGGCTCTATCCATTGTTGCGTAGCGGGCAGATCAATGGCTTGATCGGTGGCCTGCGAGGTGCGGCAGAATATGAAATTCTCATCGACCAGAAGGGCCAGGCTGTCGCCGGCATGGATGCGCAGTCGGCCACCCATCTTGCCATCATTGTGTTGGTCCTTATGTGTAATCTGTTCTATTTCTCATCGCGCAACAGAGTTCGACAGCAGGGCCAGGCGGGGGCATAACCAACGATGTCGATCGAATTGATTATTGGAGCGTGGGTGGCGACGGGGTTGACCCTCTTCATCTTCACGTTTCTCTATCAGGACAACCCGCTCTTCAAACTGGCGGAGAATCTCTATGTCGGCGTATCGGTCGGCTACACGATCGTCAAGACCTATGACACGGTGATCGTGCAGCTCATCTGGAAGCCGATCGTCGAGAACGGGGAATGGTCGCTATTGATTCCTGTTGCCATCGGGACGCTCATGCTCACGCGCTATGTCCCGAAGGCAGCCTGGCTGTCACGTTATGCGTTCGCCTTCATTGTGGGCGTCGGGTCAGGGCTCGCGATCCCACGGACCATCTCGTCCTTTATCTTGAAACAGATCGAGGACACGGTTCGCCCGCTCTTGACGTTGGTGCCGGGAGAAGGCGTCACCTTTACGTGGAATCTCTTGAATCCCGCCAGCAGCCTGAACACCATTATCATCCTGCTCGGCGTCAGTTCGGTGTTGTTCTACTTCTTTTTCTCCGTCGAGCATACGGGGCCAGGCAAAGTCGTAGCCCGCACGGGCATTCTATTCCTGATGATCGCCTTCGGTGCAGCCTTTGGCTATACCGTGATGGCCCGCATGTCGCTCTTGATCGGGCGATTGACCGATCTCATCGAGTTCACCGATCCCTCCTATGGCCGTCCGAGCCTTTGGCTTGCGGGGTTGACCATCCTTGCCTTGGTGGTCATGGCCCGCCGGTCGAGCAGCACACAGCATAAAGAAGAAGAGAAGTAGGTCTGTCTGGTCTATCCGGTCTGTTGGGTCTGTCTTGTGTGTTTGGTTGAACGGAACTAACCAGATCGACGAGGTAGGCCAGAAAGACCGAACAGACCAGAAAACCCATTTCGGCAATTGATACTGTTCAGCTGTATCAGCTACCCTGTGAGCGAGTTCTGAGGGGGCGATGGTCGATCTGGTTCTGTCCAAGCAGGGTGTGCCCATTCGGCTCACAGATGAGCGGTGGTCGCACATTACAGAGGAGCATTGCGAGCTCGCCGGGTTACGATCTGAAGTGCTGGAGACCGTCGGTCAACCAGAGCGTATTCTACTTGGCGGAGAGGGGAGCATCTGGCAATCCACGAGATGGAAGAGGGCAAGCATCTTGTGGTTGTCTATCGGGAGGGAGTCGGGGATGGATTTATCATCACCGCGTTTGTGACGCGAAGGGTGAGGTCGCTGGAAAAGAGGAGGCAGGTATGGCCATAGCCGATTATCAGGAGTACTTGAAATTGATTCCAGCGGTCAATCGAGCGCCGCAACATGCGGTCTGGCTGACGTACGACGCGGAAGCCGACACATTATACGTGAACTACAAGAAGCCCAGCCATGCAACAGACAGCGAGATGACCGATGACGATGTCATTGTTCGCTATGCAGGCGAAGAAGTCATTGGGGTTACGGTCTTGCATGCAAGTAAACGAGCAAAATCTGCGTAGCCGAGTATCACTGGTAATCGTGTCATGACCACTTTCCCCGGCACCATAAACGATCCCAAACAGTATCCTGCGCTGCGCAATTTGCAATTCTCGCCGATCAAAGAGGGTGAGGAGCAGTACATGGTCTTGTGGGACCCGACTGGGCTGAGCAAAGAAAAGCTCGTGTTGCCGCTCAACTATTTTTTCATTATTCAGCATTTTGACGGCGAGCACTCGCTGACTGAAATCGGAGCGCTCTATCTCAAACGATTTGGAGAATTTCTTGTGCCCAGCAAGATAGAGCAACTGGTCTCCGATCTGAATGAGAAACTGTTCTTGGAAGGCCAGCGTGCTGAGGACGCGCGCCGGCTGGCGCAGGCGGCCTATCGTGCGAGCCCACTTCGCCGTGCAGCGTTTGCCGGGCGCGGGTACGAAGCCGACGGCGCGAAACTGAAAAAACAAATCGACGGATTCTTTACCTCCCAAGAAGGACCGGACTTCAAACCATCAGAGAATGCGGGTAAGAAGATCAAAGGCCTCGTCGCCCCGACGTACGACCTGAAACAAGCAGGGCCGATCTATGCCTGGGCCTATAAAGAGCTGCAAGATTCGGAGCAGCCGGACCTGTTCGTTATTATCGGCACGGCCTCTGCCGGATTGGACCACGTGTTTGCCGTGACGGATAAGGATTTCGAGACGCCTCTCGGTGTCGTATCCGCCGACCAACCGATCCTGAGTCAGCTCAAGGCCACGCTCTCGGAGTTTTTCGAAGACGATCTCAGCCATCAAGCGGAGCAGGCTGTGGAGTTTCAGCTCCCATTTCTTCAGGACATTGTGGGGAGCAAAAAGCCCTTCACCATTGTCCCAATCTTGAGTGCCTTCTCTGCAGCGAGCTTGGGCGATCCGACCGTGCGCCAATCGGTCGACCGGTTTTTGACCGGGCTGCGAGAGGTGCTTACGCAATCAGGCAGGGCCTACTGCGTAATCGCAGCGGGAGAGCTGGCGCATCTGGGCATGCGCTACGGAGACAAGACGCCTCCGACGGACTTCTCCTTCCATCGCTGCATGCAGTTCGACCTAGAAATGTTGAAGCCGGTGGAGGAGCGACAGCCGGAAGAGTTTGCCAACTATATCCGAAAAGAACAGGACCAGCGCCGGATCTCCGGCTTCTCACCCATCTATTCCTTGCTGCGCTTGATCGAAGCAGAGACCGGGCAGGTCTTACGCTACGATCGCGGAATAACCGATCAATACAATTCGACGGTCACATACGCCAGCATAGCCTTCTTTTGATTCTCAGTGTTGGCCTCTAGCCGTTCACCTTCCTTCGATAGACCAATGCGACTTGCCGCCAGGGAAATCCATCCATTTCAGTTTTCGATATAAAGACGAGGCACTAAACTTGCCGTGCTTGCCTAGGTAGATTCCTCTTGACCGGTCTGTGCCATTAAGGCATTCTCCGTCCTCAGGCGCTTTGAACCGGTTTGGGTGTTGCCGTGCCCGACGCCAAAAAGAACGAGACCAGCGGCAACGACACACCCCAGAGTCCATTCCAAATCACTCCTCCAGCCATCTCGATGCCCAAAGGCGGCGGGGCCATTCGCGGCATGGGCGAAAAGTTCGCCGCCAATCCGGTCACCGGCACTGGCTCGATGTCAGTGCCCATCGCCACATCGCCAGGCCGCTCCGGCTTCGGTCCTCAACTTTCATTGTCTTATGATTCTGGAGCAGGCAATGGGCCCTTCGGTCTTGGCTGGAACCTATCGCTCCCCTCCATCACGCGCAAGACCGACAAGGGTTTACCGAAGTATCAAGATGCTGAAGAGTCAGACGTCTTCATCCTGTCCGGTGCGGAAGATCTAGTTCCTGTGCTCAATCCGGATGGGAGCCGACACAAAGACATCACGACGGTGCAGGGTTACACGATCCGCCGCTACCGCCCTCGCATCGAAGGCTTGTTTGCTCGTATTGAGCGTTGGACCGATCCAAAGGGGATATCCCACTGGCGAAGCATCTCAAAAGAAAATATCACCACCCTATATGGATATGGCTCCACGGACACAAGTCGCATTGTTGATCCTTCAGATGAGACGCACATTTTCAGTTGGCTGATCTGCCAAAGCTTTGACGACAAGGGCAACGTGATTGTCTACACGTATGCGGAGGAGAACGACCACAAAGTCGATCGAAGCCAGGCCAATGAAAGCAACCGCCTTCGCCGAGCTAATCGCTATTTGAAGCGTATCAAATATGGGAATCGTGTTTCGCACCTCGTCCAGCCTGACCTGACCCAGATGTCCTGGATGTTTGAAGTGGTCTTCGACTACGACGAGGCCCACTACGAGGACGAACTCAAACCAGCCCGTCCTGGGGATCAGCTTGCCAAGGCGTCAGCATTGGAAGGACAGCCTTGGACCGTTCGCCAGGATCCCTTCTCCGTCTACCGTGCCGGGGTTGAGGTGCGGACCTATCGCCTGTGCCGGCGCGTCCTGATGTTTCATCATTTCAGCGAACTCGGCGACACCCCGTGTTTAGTGCGCTCAACCGAATTCATCCATGAGCAAGGTCTGGTTGCCTCGTTCATAACATCTGTGACCCAATCGGGCTATGTGCGCCAACGTGATGCCAAGGATTTGTTTACTGATTATTATCGCAAGAAATCTCTCCCGCCGGTCAAGTTCGAATACAGCCAGGCCGTCATTCAGGGAGAGGTCTATGAAGTCGATGCCGCCAGCCTGGAGAATCTTCCCCAAGGCCTCGATAACAGCCGCTACCAGTGGGCGGACTTGGATGGCGAAGGACTCTCAGGGATCTTGACCGAGCAAGGCGGCGCCTGGTTCTACAAGCGGAACCTAAGCGCAGTGCCGATGAAAGATGCGACAGGCAAAGAAATCACCGTTGCCCGCTTCGCCCCGCTGGAGTGCGTGGCTACCATGCCCTCATCCGCCAATCTCAACGGTGGCCAGCAGCTTCTGGATCTGGCGGGCGATGGCCAACTGGACGTCGTCGATTTCGAGGGACCGACGCCGGGGTTTTTCGAGCGCACGACGGATGAAGAGTGGGACACGCACAGGGCATTTACCTCCCTCCCGAATATCGCCTGGCGCGACCCCAATCTCAAATTCATCGACCTCACCGGCGACGGCCACGCCGACATCCTGATTACCGAAGACCAAGCCTTTAGCTGGTACCCATCACTGGCCGAAGCCGGCTTCGGCCCAGCAGAGCAAGTGCGCCAGGCCATCGATGAAGAGCGGGGGCCACGGCTCGTCTTCGCCGATGGCACCCAATCCATCTACCTCGCCGATATGTCGGGGGATGGCTTGACCGACCTCGTGCGCATCCGCAATGGTGAAGTCTGCTACTGGCCCAATTTGGGATACGGCCGCTTCGGGGCCAAGGTCACCATGGACAAAGCGCCGTGGTTCGATGCACCCGACATGTTCGACCAGCGCCGCATCCGCCTTGCGGATATCGATGGCTCCGGTCTGGTGGATATCCTGTACTTGACCAGCCAGGGTGTACAGCTCTACTACAACCAGTCCGGCAATGCCTGGAGCGAGCAGCCCATCCTCAGCACCTTTCCGTGCATCGATAACCTATCGGCCGTCTCCACGGTCGATTTACTCGGCAACGGCACCGCCTGCCTCGTCTGGTCGTCCCCCTTACCTGACCTGGCGAAGCGCGCAGCACGATCCGCTACATCGACCTCATGGGTGGGCAGAAACCACATCTGCTCACCAAGACTATCAACAACCTCGGCGGCGAAACCGAAGTCACCTATGCCCCCTCCACCAAGTTTTACCTGCAAGATAAACAGGCCGGCACACCTTGGATCACCAAGCTGCCCTTCCCAGTCCATTGCGTCGAAAAAGTCACGACGCGCGACAAGTGGCGTGGCACAGCGTTCAGCAGCACCTATAGCTACCACCACGGCTACTTCGATGGGATCGAGCGCGAGTTTCGCGGCTTCGGTCGCGTCGAGCAAGTCGATGTAGAGTCCTACGGCGAATTCGAACAAGCCAATGCCGCCAGCCCCTATATTACTGACGACAAGACGCTCTACCAGCCGCCGATCAAAACCACCACCTGGTATAACACGGGCGTGTTTCTCGACCGTGAGCTCATCCTCACGCACTTCGAGCGCGAATACTTCCCCCACTGGCTGAAAGACCGGCATCCCGGTCTTAAGATCGCGTTTCACGAAAACCCGCTCCCACAGCCGGACCTGGAAGCCGAAAACCTCAGCGTTGAGGAATGGCGCGAGGCCCTCCGAGCCTGCAAAGGCATGATGCTGCGCCAGGAAGTGGTCGAACTGGATATCGATGCGCTAGAACGGATTAAGGACCCGGAACACCTGCCAGTGAAACTGTTCTCGACCGCCTACCACAA
>JBDTPK010000101.1:0-8391 GCA_039932735.1 Nitrospirota bacterium | reverse complement strand
GGGCCACGCGACTTCGCTAT
The DNA here is from genome assembly GCA_039932735.1 of Nitrospirota bacterium. Classification (GTDB taxonomy): domain Bacteria; phylum Nitrospirota; class Nitrospiria; order Nitrospirales; family Nitrospiraceae; genus Palsa-1315. Next base: position 8,371 of record JBDTPK010000101.1, on the reverse strand, counting down.
GGCGAGACTCAGCATGGCGCTGATGCACGCGTCAGTAGCAGCGGGCGCCGTTGAGGGAAGAGGTCAATAAGCTTGGAAGGATTTGTTGAGACAGGTGCGATGCCGAGGTTCAACAGCTCCCACACGTCCCAAAGCGACTCTTTCGGGCTTCGTAGAGCGGCAGCTTTCGGAAATCCCTGGCGTACTCGGTCAGTTTGCACTTTCCTTCTCAGCGGAGCCTCGACGAGTTCTCTCTCTTCCGATGAAGTCGGCTCTGAGATTCGGCCCAGCACTCAGGCGCGAAATCAAGAACTGGCCCAGTAGATGACCTACTGCTCAACGCCGACATTGAGTGGCCGAGCAAGCGGACGAAGCTCGTATGCGAAGGTCCGTCATGAACGGCCTGTTAGCCGTCATTGTTGGAGCGGGACGATGAATTTTTTCACCGCCTCAACAGGCAGCACGTGCTCCAGGTCGACGTAGCCATCTTTTACAGCCTGCGATGGACTCACAAGCTGAATTTGGAAACCAAAGTTTTGCGCGGCTTCAGCCAGTGCGGACCTGACTCGTTTCTCAAAGCTATCGTATTTGGCATCAGATGGAATTACAAACCAAGTAGTTAGGGTTTTAATGCGCAGATCTGAGATGACAATTCTCTGACGGGTAAAACGGACGGACCGGTAGCCAAACCAAGGGATGTGTCGAGGATCTTCAGCATCCCAAAAATGAGGCTCTCCCACCCAACCTTCAATCAATAGCCTAAATAGTGAGTGAGGCAGTTTTCCTTGTTGAATAAGCGCAGACTTAATCCGCTGTTCGATCGGGTAGTTTTGAGTGGTTTTACGATCCTTAATTACTCGGATGTAATTAAGGTGAGTTTTAAGCAACCAGCCTACGGTTTCGCGCGAGAGGAATAAACGAAGTCCGGTCGGATCGTGTGTGGCCAATTGCTTAATGAGGCCTACTCCTGCTGTATCATAAGGGGAGAGACCAACGTTATTACACTTCTCGCATACGTCTCGAACGACTGGTTCATGGTCAATTAGAGTTTTCGTTCCTAAAAACTCGCCTCTAATTATGTTTTTGACTGGGGCACCAAAAACTGCCTTTAGAACTGAAGCTGAAATTACGTGCTCCCTCCTGAGGCCATTAACGCACGTCGGTTGAGCGTAAAAGCAATCGGACTTTGGCATCAGAGAAATGTTAGCTCAACGTGGGTATCAGCCGAGGCCGAAGGCCGCCGGCTGCTTGCCGGAGTTAGACAGTCCCCGCACAACACGCACATAGCAATCGTGTCCTTTTCCGTTAAAAATATGGCCGTTACGGATATTCATGACGAAGTTGCCTCCCGCTGGAGTATCCACGAGAGTTCCAGAGTGAAGATATCCGGCCCGCTGTGCGTTGAACGGCTCCCGCAAAGGAAACGGGCTAGCCTTGGGATCGTCTGTGAGCGCCGCGGGGTCGATGATACTCTCCAACTCAACTTTCGTCGGCAGCCGCCAGCCCTGCGCCCCACCAATATCGAGTTCAGCCATGTACTTCAGCGCTGCTTCGAAGCTCATCTCCGTTGGGCTTAGCGCGGCGGACCACTCAAGTCCTGATCTTGGGTCGCGAATCGTTGCCCCTGACACAGCGCTGGAAACGGCACTGGCTGAGCGGCGGCGGCGTTGCTCCAACTCCGCGATCGTATCGATTAGCCGCTCAGCGATGTGGCGCACTTGATCAGGTCGTATTGGGGTGCCTTCAAGTTGCGATGAGACATCAAGCCACTGACGCTGCTTAACGACAGCAGAAAAGTCCTGCTGGTGTTTGCTGAAGCGCCCACGGTCCAGTGGGAACAAGAGGATCGGAAAGATGAGTCCCTGTTCATCAGCTAGAAGCTTCTGTTCGCGAAACTCCGTCTCCCGCTGTGAGAACATCGCCCATTCGCGCTGACACCATTCAGACTGGATGTACGACGGTGATATCACAGCTATCAGTACTTGGCTTACCTGGAGTGCGGAACAGATCTTCGTCTCCCAAATGTCCGCCGTCACGAGTGACTCACGATCCATGAAGACCCGGGGCGCTTGTCCAGTTAGTTTGCGATAGACCTTTGTGAGGGCCGTAGCAAAGCTCTCAACCCAACTATCGTCGTTGTCGCCGTGCGCGTAGCTGCAGAAAATCTCGAAGTCGCCATTCACTACGTGTTCCCTATCTGTCTAACTAATAAGTCTGCCGCGGATGGTCGTGCAGTATAGCATGGTAACCTTGGCACCCTGGTGGAAGGCAACTCTAGCTGGAAATCAAATACTTGTTCAACATTTCGTCCTGTTCCACCGACCGGGATAGATTGCGAATCCTGTAGTATATCCTGCCAACGAATGACAGTCAGAGACTGTCTGCTAGGCTGTCTACGCCACGTCTTCCTCAGTTCAAGAATGATAAACGGAGAGACGCCACTTTTCTGAGCATGGCGAAGCCGGAGCTACCCGTCCTTCGTCAGCCGAGGCCTTCTTGGTACTGTTGAGTCCGAAAGGGTCGCTATATGTGATGGAAGGAAACGCTTTTTGACAGGCGTCGCCAACCATATGTGGTGAGATAAACGTGTGAGTTATGACCCAAACAGATCCATCTGGGTAGGTTGCGGCGGTTCGATGTTGAGTGTGGGGACAGTTACTGGAGCAGCGGCGGGTTCGGCTGGTTTCGTGTTCCGATCAAGAAATTCTCTCAGTTTCTTGAAGTCTTCACGAAGCGGTTCGAGCATGCTGCCTTGGTGCAAGGCGGCGGCGGGGTGTAGTAAGGGGAAGAGGACAAAGTCTTCCAAGTAGAAGGCCTGGCCGCGAACTTTTGTAATTCCTACCTTTCGCTCCAGCAATGTTTGCGTCGCCCAATTTCCCAGCGTGCAGACGAGTTTCGGACGGATCATCGCGATCTGTTGCATCAGAAATGGTTTGCACGTCTCGACTTCATCAGGTTCGGGGTCGCGGTTATTTGGGGGGCGACATTTGATGACGTTCGCGATGTAGATATCACTGCGTGACAATCCCGCCGATTGCAGGAGATCGTTCAAGAGTTTTCCCGCAGCCCCGACAAACGGTTCTCCTTGCTGATCTTCGTTGAAGCCCGGTGCTTCCCCCACAAACATCACACTCGCATGCGGATTTCCCACACCAAACACCACTTGGGTTCGGCCCATCTTTGCGAGCTTGCACCGTTGGCAGTTGTGCAGAGACTTACTGAGTTCAGGGAGAGTCATGTTGGCAAATCGGAGCAGATGAAAATTTCACGAGATTTTAGGCGGGCCGACTTTTCTTGTCAATGGAGGCGAAACGTGGGAGAACTGGGTGCACCCATTGCCAAGTGTGGGTGGAGTCAGCGGAGGGAACCATGCAATTTATGAAACAGCTCGTGCTTGTCTTCTTCGTCTTCCTGGTTAGCGTCGGCGTGGCTTGGGCTAGTGAGCGAGGGTATCAGCTTGTCGCGGGCAGGGATAACAAGCTCTGCGCAAGGGTGCTGGACGCGTTTCGTGAGGATGTGGACGATCGAGGGCGGCTGCGATACCAGCACGAGATCTTTCGGCAGATTATCTGGAAGCCGGTCGAGCTGAGTGGGCAGGGGCCAAAGACGAGGCACTGTTCGAGTCTTGACAAGGCATTGGTGGATCTGGATAACGACGGGCAGCAAGATCTGGTCGTAAAGACCACGTTCTGTATGAAGGGGAGTCCGAGCGACAGTTTCTATGTGTTTCCTGCCGATAGCACTGCTCTTGAGCAAGCCAATTGGCAGGATCTGTCGCCTCTGTCGGCGACGGCTGATAAGTTTGAGTGGACAGGGGGAAGTTACCCATTATCCACCTTTCCGATGTCTTCAGAACCGAGCAAGGAGCTACCGGCTCTGAACACTGTGTTTACGGTGCAGCCGTTTATCATGGATGGGAAGACCTATGTTGCGCTGGCCGATGGTCGTGGGCAATGGACGGTGATCGCGAAGTATCTCCGTGGTGAACGGTTCGAAGATCAGTGTTATCTGCAAATGGCGAGCAAGTAAATTATTTATCACGATGTTCAATAAGGCCAGATTTCTCGCCCACAACTCTACCCCACCGGGACGCGCTTTCTCTCAAGAAAGGCCGCAGCGAGCTAAGAGGTGAGGAGATATATCGTGTGATCCGTTCGCCCATGCAATGGGCTCTGCAGGACAGAAAAGCCTCTACAGCATTTTCGACTTTCGATAAACTCCTACCCCAATGTTGAGCTTCTGCGCGTCGCGAGAACGCTGCTGGAGGACTTTGTCAGCATTCTGCTAGATCGATTCCATCCTGGGTCCCGACCTGGACCGTTGCCGTCTTTCAACGTGCGGGTTGTCGAAGGAAAAATGGACAGTGCGTGTAGTGAGTAGATTGCAGTAGTAGAACTGTATCTGCTGCGATACAGCCCACCACGGGACCCTGGATGTTTTGGAGATGCTTTTTCGCAATCCTTGAAGACGGGCGTAGCTATTTTTAAAATCATTTCAAGAAGCTAGCCGCGATCAATATAGATGTACCGTAAGTAACTTGTAACTCTGCAGCCTGTCATAATTGAATGGCATGGTAGATGCAGAGATGATTCTCCTTGTGCTGGCGTAAAGTCAGGCGTACATACTTTGGCGATTTCAGAAAAGTGCTCGGTTCTTTTGCTTGGGATTACACGATACGAGCAAGCTCGGCCTCGATAATACTCTGTACAGGTATTGAGGATTGAGGGGGACATCAGTGAGCCACACCTCCACAAGTCTGGGTTCCTTCATCCCCAAGTGGGCGACATCCGTCATGGGCCATTTTCCAGCAGGGGGATGTATGCGTTCGAGCAACGCGCAAGTTGGCAAGGCGTTGCGTTCGCTGCGCGAAGCAAGTTGATACCCCGGATCAAGGCGCGCACGGTTCAGAGCGCGGGAAATTTCAACGGGACTCAGAATCTATCACAAGAAAATCTTTGTAATAGTGAGGTAAGTGATGGGGTAATCAATTCACATTGGAAGGTGGTGGTGTGGGAATCCCAAACTGCCCGACTGAGACTCATTGACCGTGTGGTTTCAGATTGTGGCGCTCACGCGTATCGGATCGAGGAGCTGGGCGATATTGAAAAGGCGCCATGTTCCTCATGTTGTGCCGCCGTGGTCGCCTTAGGAACATACCAGACAGACGATACTCTTGCCTCGAAGGTTATTGGCCGTATGAAGCAGGCTGGATTGAGAGTCATCGCTCACGAGCAGGGCGCTCGCTCGTGGTCCCTGAGACTGCGTTGCCAGGTCTTATTGGATGGGGCATCCGATGTGCTCGACAGCGAAGAACCAGGATTTTCGCAAGAGTTACGGCGGATCATGACGGAAGCTATTGTGCACAAAACACATGAATCGGCTGAAAAAGAGCGTATTCATGACCTCATGAGGACCTTCGGCATTGTGGGGGAAAGCAACGCGATAGAACTGGCATTTCGGCAGGCGTTGCGGGTTGGCCATTTTAGCAATCTGGCAGTATTGATCACCGGAGAGTCAGGAACAGGGAAAGAACTGATGGCGCGCGCCATACATCAACTTGACCCGAAGCGATGTGGGGGTCCTTTCGTGGCGATCAACTGCGGAGCGATCAGCTCTGGCCTGGCCGAAAGTGAGCTGTTTGGCCACAGCAGGGGAGCGTTTACGGGGGCAGATCGGGATCGAAAGGGGCTGGTTCGCGCCGCAGACGGGGGAGTGCTTTTCCTGGACGAGGTTGGAGAGCTTGGGAGTGACGTACAGGCAAAGTTACTCCGGGTGCTCCAAGATTACCGAGTCCTGAGCGTCGGCACTGATCACGACGTGGGTGTGGATGTCCGAGTGATCGCAGCCACAAATCGCAATGTCGAAGAAATGATGCTACGGGGACAGTTCAGAGAGGACTTGTTTCATCGACTGAATATGCTTTCCGTTCATCTCCCGCCTCTGCGGGAGAGAGTGGACGATCTCACCCACTTGATCGATAACTTTCTTGGGAAATATCGATCAGCTGCAACATCGGGAATCTCGTCGGTTGACCGCGACTTCATCGAGGCCCTGGCGCAATTGGAACTTCCTGGTAATGTGAGGCAACTCGAGAACATAGTCCGGCGAGCCGCACTCAATAAAATAGATGATACCCCTCTGGGCCTAAGCGATTTCCCTCCAGAGATATGGCGGCAACTCTGTGCGAAGAAACCGATGAACAGCGGGCAAGCTGGTGAGGGCTGCCACGTGCCCCCGGCTGCAACTCCAAACGCACCACATTCGTCCACGGAATTTATCGCGCCTCTTTTGACAAGGATGGAATCAAAGGAATGGAATCTTTCATGTGCGGTAAGGCTTTGTGAGCGATTGCTGGTAGAGGCGGCATTGCAACGTGCGCAAGGGAATCACTCCCAAGCCGCACGAGTCTTGGGAGTGACCCCTCGCACGCTGTACAACAAGCTCAAAAAGCCTCATTGTAAAAGCGAACCGTGATTTCCTTGTCATCCGGAAAAAATGTTCCGCATCGGAGCAGGCTCTTTCCGGAAAAGTCTTTCTTCTCTTCCTTCCCTCCAGGCGCCTCTTCAAACGGTAGATAACCGCAAGATAGTGGTTTCCCACACTTTTTGATCTCCGCAAAGGGTGCGTCTCCCATCTGGCATGTTCGCTGCAAGATGCCTTCGCCCAAGATGCCTTCGTTATTGAGGACGTAAAGATTATGGCTATCGAACAATTCACATTTTTATTGAATCGGTTCGTACGCTTCAAAGTGAGCGATGTCACCATCCCTGGCCCACGGGAGGTCGTCAATGAACTTTATGGAGGCGACATCGTACAAGGGAAGGTCGTTGAAATCACTGAGAGCGGGGCACAAGAGCAAGCGTTCATTGTCGTAAAAGTGGAAGGCATGAACGCGCTCCTCATTCTACCCGCGGAAAAAGTGATTGGAATTATGGATCACTGAATGCAGTGTCGCACGTAAATTTGAGGGTGATCTCACGTGAATCAAACGACGAACAATACGAGATCTGCTGGATCGCGCCGGTGCAGGACCGAGGCCGGCTCTTCTGGCGATGACAACCTGATATCGGGCAGTGGGCATACCTCGACCACGCAGAGATACACGTCGGCGATGCCCACCGCGCCGAAGATTTATCTCGCTCATATTTCAAAGGGTGCGCTGGGAACGCAAAAAACGGTTGAACACGTACAGGCGCTGATTCGAGCCGGAGCGAAAGATTTTTATGTGCGCCAGAAGGCCATCGACATCTTGTTGGAGCAGCACGTCACGCCCAAGGACTACCTGAGCGAGATCAAGAGTCTCTTCGAGTGGGTCCAGCAGCATATCCGTTATACCAAAGACACATTTGGGGTGGAGGTGCTCCATTCCGCGAAGCGCATGCTGGAGTTGCGAGCCGGGGATTGCGACGACATGACCATCCTGCTGGGGGCGATGTTGGAGGCAATCGGGCATCCGGTGCGGCTGGTGATTATCGGTTCTAATCCGCTTCGGCATGATCTCTTTACACATATATATCTCGATGTATTTCACAAAAGTCGCTGGATTCCGCTGGATGCCACCATGCCTTACCCGATGGGGTGGGCCCCAAAAACAATGGTGAAAAAAATCATCACAATCGAAAGGAGACCAACCATGATGTCTGAGGATCTTGAACTGCACGGTATTGGTGCCGGGGTGGAGGCGCCCACGTGGTTAAAAGGACTTATTCGGACGATACGAAGTGAAGCGATGCAGCCAAAGGATGAGCGGGTGAAGTCGCTATGGAATTTATTGAGAGAACGGCGAGAATTAAGTACACACCCATGGCTCAAAGAGGTCTTGCAACGCATCTGGACCAAGGGACTTGCCGCTCGACCACGCCCGTTGACAACAGAGAAACTGGTCATGCGTTTGCGGCAGATAGGTATTCTGCCTCAGACAGGAGCAGGCCCAGCAGGCCATCGTCCGGAAGCTGGGCAGCATAAGGCTCCCATGGCTATGCGACCGGTTCGGGCTGTCGCTGTCAAGCCGATGCGACCGGTACAAGTGCGGCCACATCGATGAGAATGATGCGGAAATGACGTGCACATGTTCACAGTGTGTGGCCGGTCGAAACGATGATATCGCATCCATTGGACAAGGCCTTGATATCATGCAGATTCACAGCATGCAACGGGGAATAGACCTCTACCGCGCATTCAATCGCTTCGGGCCGTCTCGTGTGATGACGATCGACCATTCTCGCGTGATCCCGCCCGTCGTTGTCGAACTCGGAGAATTGGTAGGTCTGATGTATCGCTCCGACAAAGGACAACCGGGTCAACCGCGTACCTATATTCACCAGATGGAGGACCCCCCGCGATTGGTCAGCAATATAGAAGGGACGCAACTCTATATCGTGGGTGGCAGCTA
>JBDTPK010000100.1:0-8396 GCA_039932735.1 Nitrospirota bacterium | reverse complement strand
CCCTATTGCGCCCGCGGCGTGTTGAAGGGCGCGAATGAGGGTGGCATCGATCCTCCAGCCATTCCGTGTCGGCATCGACCGCCGGTGGAGTGAACAGCAGCTGCCAAATCCCGGCGTTCGCCCCGCGTCGGCCGATCCACCTCACCGCGTCGATACCGCGCCGATGATCGAAAGTGCGCCCACAGCGCCAGCTTGGCCGGGGAGCGAGTCGTTGATCCGCTCCCCCTGATCCTCTAGCAAATAGGGCGCGTCGTCCATGAGAACCTTCCTCTTGGAGAGATTCTCGCGCAATGTTCACTACCTGTCGACAGCCCTTAGTCTGTTTTGAGAAAGAGCACCGACAGCGGGGGTAGAGTCAACGAAATCGAGTTGACGTATCCATGGCATGCTATCGGCTCCGCCATCACGCCTCCGCCGTTACCTTGGTTACTGCCGCCATAGATGGCCGCGTCGCTGTTCAGGACCTCTCGGTACCTCCCCAGTGCAGGGACGCCGATGCGGTACTGATGTCGTGGAACCGGTGTGAAATTGCAGACGCACACGATTGAACGGCTCTGGTCCTTAGCTTTCCGCAGGAAGGCGATCACCGAATTATCGGCGTCATGGAAGTCGATCCACTGGAAACCCGTCCAAGCGAAATCCAGCTCGTATAGCGCGGGCTCGTCTCGATAGAGCCAATTGAGATCGTGGACATACCGTTGCAGCCCCAGGTGCGAGTCGTTCTGGCAGAGATGCCATTGCAGGCTGTCGTCATGGTTCCATTCCCACCATTGGCCGATTTCTCCTCCCATGAAGAGCATTTTCTTGCCTGGATGGCCATACATGAATCCGTACAAGGCCCGGAGATTCGCAAAGCGTTGCCAATCGTCGCCCGGCATCTTGCAGAGCAGAGACTTCTTACCGTGCACCACTTCGTCGTGAGACAGCACGAGCACGAAGTTTTCATGAAACGCGTACACCAATCCGAACGTGATCTTGTTCTGATGATGCTTGCGATGCACGGGATCACGGGAAAAATACTCCAAGTTGTCGTGCATCCAACCCATGTTCCACTTGAACGTAAAGCCGAGCCCTCCGGTGTAGGTCGGTTTGGATACGCCCGGCCAGGCGGTGGATTCTTCGGCGATGGTGACGGCACCCGGATGTTGCTGATGGACGAGCACGTTGAGCTCTTTGATGAAGTCGACTGCGGCCAGGTTTTCGTTTCCGCCGAACTGGTTGGGAATCCATTCGCCGGACGTTCGCCCATAGTCGAGATACAACATCGAGGCCACGGCATCCACGCGTAGGCCGTCGATGTGGTACTTGTCCAACCAGAAGAGGGCGCTGTTCAAGAGAAAGTTTCTCACCTCCACCCGTCCATAATTGAAAATCCGGCTCTTCCATTCGGGGTGATAGCCGAGGCGCGGGTCCTCGTGGTCGTAGAGGTGTGTGCCATCGAACCAGGCCAACCCGTGCGGATCGTCGGGAAAATGGGCCGGAGCCCAGTCGATGAGGACGCCGATGCCTGCGTGATGCGCGGCATCGACGAAGGCCATGAAATCTTCCAGTGGGCCGAATCGACAGGTGGCTGCAAAGTAGCCGGTGGTCTGATATCCCCAGGATCCGTCGAACGGATGTTCGGTGATCGGCATCAGCTCGATGTGTGTGTAGCCCATGTGTTTCACATACTCTATGAGTTTGTCGGCCAGTTCGCGATAGGTCAGCCAGCGTCCCTCTTCTTCCGGTACCCGCATCCAGGAACCGAGATGAACTTCGTAGATGGACATCGGTGCGGTCAAGGGGTTGAGGCGCGATCGAGCCTCCATCCAGTCACGGTCGTTCCAATGATAGGTCGAGAGGGCTCGGACGACCGAGGCCGTTCGGGGCCGTAACTCTCCGGCAAAGGCGTAGGGATCTGCTTTCAGAAAGGGGGCTTCTTGGTTCCTCGCTCGAACCTCGTATTTATAGAGCGTGCCTTCGGGAAGGTCAGGGATGAACAATTCCCACAAGCCCGTGGCGCCCCGGTTGGTCATCTGGTGACAGCGTCCATCCCAACGATTGAACTCGCCGACGACGCTCATGCTCGAGGCATTGGGAGCCCAGACGACGAAGTGGACCCCGGACACGCCGTCTACCGCTTTCAGATGGGAGCCCATGGTCTCATAAGCCTTATAGAGACGTCCTTCGGCAAATAGATGGAGATCGAACTCCGTGAGCAGGGGCTGGAACGCGTAGGGATCGTGGCGTTCGGTGACGGCTCCTTCCGAATCCGTCACCTCGATGCGATAGGGTGACGTCCCCATTGAAGCAGGCAGGATCGCTTCGAACAACCCCACTTCGTGGACTTGGCTCATGGCCAGTGGTCTGTTGCCCAATACATCCGAGAGGACTCGCGCCTCCTGAGCATATGGGGCGAAGGCTCTGACGGAGAAGGCCTGTTTGCCATCAACAGAGGTCTGATGGGGCCCGAGCAATTCATAGGGGTTCCAGGGTTCAGCCTTGATAAGACGTTCGATCTGTTCATTCTGGGCCATTGCGATTTCCTCCTGTGCACGGTGGATTATCCCTATCCTAAGCGTGCAGTGCGTGTTAAGTAAGGGGGGGGTGGAAAAATGAGGTGTGAGTTTGAAGGTGCAGAAAATTAAGCCGGCCACGATTCATCACCCACGGCAACCTGAAAAGGTGACGCGCAACCGCCTCGACGGTCGGCTCCGCCGGTTGGCAGCCCTGTGTGGCGTAGCCACCTCCTTTGTCGATGAAGGCGGCGGCCGCCGCCTGGTGAGCGAGCACAGCCTGTCCAGGATTCTCGCCGTTTTGGGCGTGCGGGCAGAAACGCCTGAGCAAGTGCGACGGAGCCTCCGCGAGTTTCGCGTCGATCGTTGGCGCACGATGTTGGATCCTGTGATGGTAGTGAAGGAGAATCGTCTACCCCGATCGTTCGCTGTTCGCCTTCCGGTAGACGCAAATGAACTCAGCCGAATTCGCCTCCTCTGGAGACTGAAACAGGAAGGGGGTGGGACCAGGAGTGGGAGAAGAGCTGGCAGTGCTGTGAATATTGTCAGCAGGGCGATGGTGGACGGCGTCTGTCATTACGAAATCAAGATGCCCTTTCCTAATAATATCCCGCTCGGGTACCATTCCCTTTCCCTGGAAGCATCCGGACCGCGAGGCAGGCAACAGGCTACGATGACCGTGATCGTGGTTCCTGACAGTGGTTATCTCCATCCGCGCGTCAGGGGTTCGCGTCGGGCATGGGGCATCACGCTTCAACTCTACGGTCTTCGCAGCCAAAGAAACTGGGGCATCGGCGATTTCCGTGACCTCACCGACGTGATTCGGTGGGCAGGCACTGAACTTGGCGCAGATTTTCTTGGCGTGAATCCTCTCCATGCCCTTCCACCGGGGCAAGTGAGTCCCTATTCGCCGTCCAGCCGTCTCTTTCACCATCCTTTGTATCTGGACCTCGAAGGCATTCCAGAATTTCGAGAAGCGCCTTCTCTCCAAGCCAAGGTGAAGGGTCCAGCCTTTCAAGCCCGTCTTGCATCACTGCGCCGGAGTCCGAAGGTACAGTATGAGGCGATTGAACGAATGAAGTGGACGGTGTTGGAAGCGCTCTTTCGTGTATTTCAACGTCGCCATCTCGCGCGTAAGACTGGCAGGGCTACGGCGTTCTATCGTTTTGTCCGCGAGGAAGGAGAAGCTCTCGAACGGTTTGCGTTGTTTCGAACGTTGGAGGAGGGGATGGCCCGCGGTAGGGGGCGGGGCGGAAGTGGCTCGCGTGGATGGGCCTCTTGGCCCAAGGACTATCAGCATCCCGATTCGCCGGCGGTGACGCGCGTGGCAGCCCGCTCTCGCAGTCGGATACAGCTTTTTCAGTATGTGGAGTGGCAGTGCCGGCAGCAGCTTGACTTGGTGCAGGCTGCGGCCAAGCGTGCCGGCATGGCGATCGGGCTGTATAAGGATATGGCCGTCGGGATTGATCCCCATGGCGCCGATGCCTGGGCCTTTCAAGATCAACTCGTCGCCGACGCCTCGATCGGGACGCCACCGGAGTTGTTCTCACCCAATGGGCAGCGATGGGGCTTGGCACCGTTTCATCCTCGACAGATTCGGATCGCCGGCTACCGGCTGTTTGCGGACTGCTATCGCCGGACGATGCAGGCCTGCGGCGTCATTCGAATCGATCATGCGATGGGGCTGTTCCGGCTCTTCTGGATTCCTGAGGGACTTGTTCCGGCCGAGGGAACCTATGTGGGATATCCATCGAAAGATTTTCTCGGTATCCTGGCACTCGAGAGCCAGCGGCAGCAGGCCATGGTGATCGGCGAAGATCTGGGAACGGTTACCCCCGCCATTCGCGCTCAATTGATGGCAGGTGGCTTGTTGTCATATCGACTGCTTCTCTTTGAGCAGACAGCCAAGGGACAGTTCGTAAAGCCGTCTCGCTTTCCCCACCATGCAGCGGCTGCCGTTGCGACGCACGACTTGCCGACGCTCCGGGGATTTTGGATCGGCCGCGACATTGAGCTGAAGACACAACTCAAGCTCTACACCAAGCCTGAGTGGCGCGCGCGTGACTTGGCGACGCGCGCGCGGGACAAGCAGGCGCTATTGGATGCGTTGGTGAAGGAAGGGCTTCTTCCAAAGGACTGTTCGCGATCGGCCGACGCAGCGCCGACCATGACCGACGAACTCTGTCGAGCCGTCTATGCCTATGTGGCCCGCACGCCCAGCCGGCTGCTCCTTCTCTCGCTGGAGGATCTACTGGGGGATGTCGAGACGCCTAATCTGCCAGGCGATCATGCCTATCCTTCCTGGCGAATCAAAGCCGGGCCGGATGGGAGTACGTGGGAAGACTGGACGAAGCTCGATGGAGTTCGCCAGATGGCATTGGTGATCCGCAAGCACAGGCGGTTAGGTGGACATGGCGCGTGACCGATTTGTGGAGCGCACGTGTGGTGAAAAGAGAACAGCCGAATCGGTCCTGGTGGACAGAGTGCGGAGCCACAGCAACGGGTGGCCACAGAGGGGGCCAACATGCTGAGTGAAAAATTGACGGAAGCGAAGAGGCTAGAGTTCAGTATCCGACTGGCTCGTCTCGCACTCCTGGTCGGTCTCGGGTAGTTTGTTCTTCGCCACATCCCGGCCGTTTTTCTCCGCCTTGGTTCGGTCGGCTCTGCGTTCCTGCATGTTCCATCCTCTCTATTGTCGGCTGGTTCTTGTCACCGGCAGCGGGAAGTCGTTAAAAACGCGGCGATCAGCATGGCGTTCGTGGAACGCCAGCGAGCCGAACGAGTCGCGGTGGTCATAGGGCGTGGCAACGTGGGAGGACAGTCAGGATGCAAATTCTCATGCCGGTTTGGCGCGTGTGCGTCACAGCCCTGCGCAAGTTTTTTGCGGACAATGGATTGTTCCTCGCCAGTGCGTTGGCCTTCAATCTTTTGCTGTACTTTATCCCTCTCTCGCTCATGATGATCTCGCTGCTTGGCTACACGGTATTGAATTCCGAGCAGGCGATGAACGAAGTTCAGGCGACGTTAAAAGCGTTCTTGCCCAAATCGCAGCAGGCCCTGGCGGATAACCTGGCGGCGGTCCAAGCCGGTCGTGGACTTTTAGGATTCTTCGGGTTTATATCTTTCTTTTTCCTCAGCACATTTCTCTTCGGCTCAGTTCGAAACGTGCTGAACCATGTCTTTCAGGTGAAGAAGGAACGCACGTTTCTCAAAGGGATGGGCGTCGATTTGCTGATGATGGGAATTACGGCGCTGCTCCTCCTGCTCGGAGTTGTGGCGACATGGTCTCTAACGGGCGCCGGAGCCTTCATCGAACGGTATCCCTCGTGGGGCGGCCTTCTGCAGCCTGGATTGGTCGTGTTGAGCAAGGTCGTCGGTGTGACGGTCACGGTTCTGGTGTTCTACCTTCTCTATCGCTATCCACCCGCCGCCACGATATCTATCCGGGCGCTGATGATCGCCTCCGTAACGGGTACAGTCCTCTTCCAATTCGCCAAATGGGGGTTCGCGTGGTATGTCGCCGCCGCCCAGTCGAGCCTCGAACTTTATGGAGCGGTCGGAGGACTGATGTTTCTGTTTGTCTGGCTCTACTATGCGTCTGTGATCTTCATTGTCGGGGCCGAAGTCGGCTGGGCCTATGATCAACAGAGAGCCGGCAACAATTCCTGATCCATCCGTGCGAGTCCAATTCTCCAACCATTGAGAAGTCGGCCGGGTGGTATTGGTGGCGGCCCATATTGGAAAATAGCGCAAGCCGGATCTGTTCCTGGCGAAGAACAGCCGGGAAACCCTGGCCGAGATGATCGTTCCCCGCGAGTAGGTTTCTCTCCATTCTCAGTGGCGTCGCCAGGAAGAGGTGCGACGCAGGCCCGGGAAGCATTCCTCAAATGTGAGCTATTTTGACCAGACTGTCATCAGACCGAGGGGCAGAATGCCGTCCAGACTCGACGCACTATGAGCTCAGATCTTCATGAATGGCCAGTGTCGCTGCGAAATGAGTTGACAGAGGGGAGGGCGCGATATAATATGACCCATCAGTCACATATGGGCATATGGTCGTATATGAATGATCGTCGGAAAGAATGAGGTGCGTATGATGTTGGGCAAAGTGGAAGCAGGCAAGGTCCGTACCGGTAGGAACCTCCTGGCGCTCGCAGCAAACCAAGCCGGGGGCGTACGTGCAATGAAGACCAAGGTCGTCGCCATGGACGATGCGCAGACGAACGGATCGTCCGGAGATGTCGCCCGCGCTGCCAATGGCACGATCCACTTTCCGGTGACCTTCTGGGGACAGGACGGCAGTTGCTACGAAGGGATGAGATCTCATGTTACCGGTGAGGTCATTTTCGTCGAATCGAAACAGCTGGTCTCCGTGGAGACGGAAGTCACCATTCGCGTCATCTTACTGAATGAAGTTACGGTCAATCAGGGTGCAGGGTGTCGTCAAAGGCACTGTGATCTGGCAGTGTCCTTCGAGTGATCTCTTCAATAATCTGAAGAGGTTCGGAGACTGTTTCCAAAGTCGCTGGTCTCAGCCGCCTGGATTGACCGGGAGTGCTGGCCCAAGGGAGGTCGCATGAAGAGGTTGCGCGGAATCATCAAGCGGGTGATCCGGCGAGAGGGGCGCGTGGGGCGTGTTTGGCCTACGAGCAGGGCCGGGCGTCTTCGCCCCACAGCGATCACTATACGGCCGCAGTGTGCACGAACACATTGCAGGGGCACTAGGTCAATATACATCATATAACAAGGAAGAAAGAGAGGTGGATTATGACGAATGGACGGAATGGAATAGTGGCGGCAGTAGGGTTCTCGTTTTTGACAGGATGCCTCCTCGGAGGCATAGCCGGGGTGCTGTATGCTCCTCAATCGGGAACCAGAACCAGACGCAAGCTGGGAAGTCTTGTCGACGATGTGCAGGAACGGGCCGGTGAAATGACGGAGGACGCGACGGGCGCGATACAGAGCGTGGTGGAACGTGGACGTCGAGCGGCGAACGTGTAAGCGGACAGACAATCTTATCGGACGGTCCAGTGCGAGAGGAAGTAAAAATGGAGGGAATGCCATGGATTGCCAACGTTGTAAGGGACTGATGATGCCAGATTGCTTCGTGGATCTTCGAGACGATACGGGCGCTCTCAAGTTCGAAGGATGGCGCTGTGTCAATTGTGGCGAGGTCATCGATTCGGTGGTCCTCACGCATCGGAGCGAGACGCCGAGTGGGCCCTATCGAGGACATACCAGGGATCGTCGTGGGTGGGAGCGTTTGACTGTCGCGTGATGCGTGGGGGAGAAGCGCTGAAGGTAGTGAGGGTGCTATTCGTGCGGGGAACCGTACACGCTGCTCAGCTGACTGTTTCCTCACAGGGCGCTTGGCGTGGAACGAGGGTAGGAACGATGACGACAGAACGACAATGATGTCCGCATTCCTCATCTCTGGTCAATCATGCTGGCGGGAGGCGAAGGAACAAGGCTGGCGTCGATGATCAAGCAGTGGCTGGGAGAGGACCGCCCCAAGCAATATTGCACCTTCACGGCACGAGGTCCATGCTTCAGCACACGGTGGATCGTGCGGATTGCCTGGCTGTTCCAGAGCAGCGGGTGACGGTGATGGGTGCCGATCATGAAGAAGAGGCGACTAGGCAATTGCAACAGCGCGGCGGTAGACTCGTGCTTCAGCCGGGCAATCGCGACACTGCGGCGGAAGTCTACCTGCCGCTCACTTACGTGCGGGCGGCGGATTCTGACGAGACTGCTGCGATCTATCCTTCCGATCATTTCATTCATCCCGAAGAAGAATTCATCGAGGCGGTTCACCATGCGGTGTCGGGCTCGGCATTCTCCCTACGCGGTGCAGCAGCTTTCGTCCCTCGGGCGCATCGTGGGCTTGGCCCGGGGACAGGG
>JBDTPK010000099.1:0-8439 GCA_039932735.1 Nitrospirota bacterium | reverse complement strand
GCTCTTTTAAGGCAAGGGCCCTGATTTCGAGCCCCAGCAGGCTCACCACTTCATACGTGAGATAGCGCGAATCGACGACTGCACGCGGAAGCACTCGCAAACGGAAACGAGAATCCGATGACAGTAGGCGAGCGCATACGGCATGAGGTACGAGAGATCGGGCTGGTGACCCTCTATTTCCTGACCTGCTTCCTGCTCTTCCTCTCACTCAAGAAGCTCTTCCTGGAGCAATATGACGTGGAAATCAAGGTTTTCCACCAGGCGCTAATCGGTGCGCTGGTGGTTGCCAAGGTCGTTGTCCTGCTTGAGAAGACCTCCTTCGGCAGCCGATTCCGCTCGGCAACTCCCTTCGTCCACGTCCTATGGCGGTCGCTCTGTTACACGGCTATGGTATTCGTCGTCACCCTGGCCGAGCGATTGTTCGATCTCTACCGCGAGAGCGGTGAACTGCCCATAGCCCTGTCAGATTTGTGGGCGGGCAAGGATATCCATCACTTTCTGGCATTTAATATTTGCGTCGGCCTGTCGTTTCTGATCTACAACTGCTTCTCCGAGGTTGACCACCACCTGGGCGAAGGTGGGCTCCGCAGGCTCTTCTTCACGCGCTGAGATAACTGGATTAGTGTCCGGTCTTGCAACACAACATTTCGCGGTGCGTGGCGAGCCTGCATCTTCCTCACTCTCCTCTCACCTGAAATAAGACTTCCACAAGACAGCAGTCGTCGTTCGGTGCAAGATACCTGTTTCTTCATCGCGCCGCTCTTCCGGTTCACGTCGTTACCCACAGAAGTCTTAGCCCGCATTATTGATGAACGTGTCTGTTCCAATCGCGGATTCGCCGCTGCCACAAGCCGGGACGCGGTTGGCCAAGCTCCGTGCGTCTGTCTCACATGGCGACTTCGCGATGAACCGTCATGAATAATGCGGGCTAATCACTTCACGTCGGACAGGTGTAGCTGTTTCCCTCCCATCATCACATAGGCTGCTCCCGGCCACACGAAGTGTCGGGCTTCTGGGGCGTGGATCTGAATCCCGGTGAAGACTCCATAATCACTGCGCGTGGGATCGACAGTCAGATGAACCATCCGCTCGAGTTCTTCGAGGATGACTGCATGAGCAATCTTGGTCAAAGCCAGTAAGTCCGGGACATCACCGTACCGGAGCTTGCGCAACAGTTGTTGCTTGAGAAGACTTTGTTCCAGGTCATCAGGATCGAGCGCCAATTGGAGAGATCGGCTCGCAAGTTCATGGTGAAACGCCACCAATGCCCCACAGGCATGGGAGGCCTTTTCGCGACCTGGACGGTAATAGACGCCGAGTTCCCCCTGAGCACCGATCGCAATGTGCGGCAGGGCGTAATAGACATATCGTTCTCGGCCGCCTTCGATAGGGGCATGCTGCTGGGCGGCCAAGAACCCGGTCTTGCCTAACGTGAGCATGCCACCGAGACTGGAAAATATGAACACTTCTCCCCAGGTTCTCTGAATATCCTCTACCAGGGGTAAGGTGATTTCGTCGCGGCAGACACATGCAAACGCGATCGTATTCTCTGCTCGAAATCCGTGTCTGTGCAGTTCCTCATAGGATCGGGCGACGAACCGGTCCTGTGGAATAGCCTCAGGAAACTCACGGGTCAAGGATGTTTCCCAACTCATTGTGCCCCCTTCCTGTGTCACTCAATTCTCTTGGCTCGTATTCATAGGGACATTTCAGTATTCCAGCCACGAAAGATGTGGAACCTACCGCGGTGCCTAGGTACTGCCAAAGAAAGAATGCGGGAGTCCCATTGCTCCTCTGAACAGACCGCGATTGGAGCCTGAGGTCCATGCGGACGACGAGAATCAGAAGAAGAGTCGCATGGACAAGAACACGTAATCGGTATTTTTGTCGTTGGGGGCGCTCGCAACGCCTTCCTTCAAGAGATTGGAATAGTAACTCCCTTTGATCAAATACAACCATCCGCCCTCCATCAGCAGATTCTGGCTGATGGTCCAGGCCAGGCGCAGGTCGAGTTCCGACCCCACGTACTTGCCTGCCTGTCCGGTAGGGTCATGGAGACCGGACCCGACGAATTCGTCTTTGGACTGAGCCAGCCACCAGAAGCGTTGCTTGAAGAAGACTTGGACATCTTTCAGGGGCTCTACGGATACGACATAGCCGGGGGAGCTGATATTCGCCCGCTTGAACAGCGACCAAATGCCCGTGTACGTGAACGGGAAACTTTGCGTCCCGAAGAGCGGATTGAAGCGGCCATTCTTGTTGTCGTTGGGATCGCTATCGCCGCTGGCGTAGTCGTATTTGAACCGGATGGACGGTGTCCAGGGGAGCGCGGACGTATATCCGACCTCCGCATGCTGAAAGTACGCAAATGTGCTCAATACAGGGCTTCCGGTCTTGAGAGCTGATTGGCCGAACTGATAGGCGGACTCGATTTCGTAGTCGAGGGTGGCTTTGGCCTCCGGCTTGAAGACCCGGAAGCCGAGCGTGTAGAGGTCTGCCAATTGGCCTTGGGTGGTCTGGTCCTGGTTGATGCCATCGGTGCCCTGTGTCTGCTCGTCCTGCGATATGTAATAGGTGTACAGCTCAGTATGGAACCAGGGCATGCGCTGGTCCAGATACGACATGCCGCTAAATAGCGTGTTCGAGGGGACGGTATCCGGCGACGTCTGCTGATTTTGTACCGGGCGCATGACAAACGCCCTGACTTCCCAATCCTTACGTGTTCCCATTGTCCAGTGAGCGCCCACGAACGAATAGGGGACGTTGCTATATTGGCTCCTGGCGATGAGCCGGCTCTTTCCAAAGGCCTGAGTGAACTTACCGATCTGTAGATCGGTCGGCAGGCCCGATCCGAGGAAATTGTCCGTCCCTATGCTGCCATAGAGTTGCAGTACATCGGTCCGGTCTTCCATCCGGCTGCTGACCGCTAGGCCGTAGTTGTAAAGAGGGCGGGCATCCAGAAACTCCACGTGAAATTTGAACGGCTTGAAGTGGGCCTCAAGGTTCACATCCGTGCGCTCAGAAAACTGTGCGGCTCCTGTGGTTTCGTTCTTTTTGACCGGCTGGCTGTAGGCTTCGTAGCGTGTACGGAAGTCGAGGCCCAGGTGCAGCCATTCAGGGACATGGAGCAACTGATCGAGGTGCAGCGGGGACTGCGGGACGTTGAGTCGGAGATCGTCCAAGAAGACAATTTCCTGAAAGCGACTTGCGAGCGGTCCGAAACGCCGCTCAGGAGGGCGATCATTCGGTTGCTCCACCGGTAGCGGCGGTCGATCTGCTTGGCCTTGGTGATCGGATCCACACCACGCCGAGGTCGGGAGACTCAACAGTATGCATCGGATCACAACAGACCGTATCGTGAGTAGGGTCATGGCAATTCTTCATTCTCCAAAACTGCAGTGAGCAGAAAAAGCGTTTAATCAGGCAACAGTATTCTCTACGACCGAGCAGAGGAAGAACAGAACGGCGGTGTGCCGATTTGGAGCATTAGATCGCGCAGAATGCGTGCCGGTGCGGACGCTCCATTACCTGCCCTCACCCCGCGGCTCTGTGATCGGGACCTTCCCCCAGAAGACGTAGTGGGCATAGACCTGGTAGACGATGATCAGCACAAATCCGATGACAAACCACACGACTCCGGCCTGCAGGCCATAGGCATCGGCGCTGGCGTTGAAGATGGTGAGGCTGTTTGCCGGGTCCGTCGTCGCGATCAGGATGTTGGGATAGCAACCCCAGGCGACACTGCCAAGCAGCGCAAGGATGAGTAGGCTCGAAGTCATGAAGGCTGCCACGTCGTAGTGTCGTCGTCGCAGCACGAGCATAACGACAAGGACGATCACTCCGCCGACGGGAAAGATATTGCCCACCGGATGGGCGGTATAGTTGAGCAGAAGATTCGGCTGTACGAGCGTGATCCCCAGCCTGACCAGGACCGCACTGCCAAGCGCGACCCAGCCCATAAGTTTTGCTGTGGCCACGGCCCGCGCATACAGGGCGCCCTCGGTTTTCATCGCGAGGTAGTTGGCTCCATGCAAGGTCAAGATCGCGACACTCGCGAGGCCCATGAGCACGGTGAACCAATCCAGAATTCCTGGCTCTGGACCCGTCAAGAAGTCTGTCCATAGCGCGACGAAGAAATAGCCCTCGCGATTCAGCGGCACGCCGCGGATCAAGTTGCCTAACGCGGCGCCGAAGATAAAGGCCAACAAGAAACTCGCGCCCGAAAAGATGACGTCGCATAACTGCCGCCACAGCGGATGGTCCACGTGCGATCGCAATTCCAAGGTGAGTCCACGGAACATGAGCAGCCACAGCACAAGGATCAGCGCGAGGTAGAACCCGCTGAACCCGGCCGCGTAGGCCTTGGGAAACGCAAAAAACAGTAACCCACCGGCTCCGATCAGCCAGACTTCGTTCCCGTTCCAAACCGGGCCGATCGCATCGTGCATCACTCCACGGTCCGCCTCGCTTCGCCCAAGAAACGGATAGAGGATTCCTACACCGAAATCAAAGCCGTCGAGCACCACATAGAGGGCCAGCACCAGCGTCACTGCTATGTACCAAAATGTCTCCATGCTCAATATCCGTGTCCTTCATCCTGTCCATCACTCGCCCGCCTGCGCGTCTTCAGAGCCAGTGGCACCGGCCCCTCACGGATGGTTTGGCCCATGATGAACAGAAACA
Source organism: Nitrospirota bacterium (assembly GCA_039932735.1). GTDB lineage: Bacteria > Nitrospirota > Nitrospiria > Nitrospirales > Nitrospiraceae > Palsa-1315. Next base: position 3,756 of record JBDTPK010000099.1, on the reverse strand, counting down.
GCAGCCCCAACAAGGAGTACAGGCCCAGGAATCCCAGTAATGTGAACAAGACATTGCCTGAATGCACCAGCGGTGATGCGCCCTCGGCTGTGCGCAACAGACCATACACAAGCCACGGTTGACGGCCAAGCTCTGTCGTCATCCAACCGGCCGTCGTGGCGATGTAGGGGAAGGGGGCGGAGAGGAGAAGCAGCCACAACAGCCATTTTGACCGGAACAACCAGCCACGCCACAGCATCACCAGCGAAAGACTCATAATCGACACCAGGATCGTCCCGAGACCCGCCATGATGTGATACGCGTAATACAACAGCGGGATATTGTCTGGCCACTGTTCCCTCGGAAACGCATCGAGCCCTTTCAACTCGGCCTGCAGTTCCTCGTGGATCAGAAAACTTAAAATCCTGGGAATCACCAACGGGTTATCGATCGTTAAGGACTCCATGTTCGGTTGCCCGACGAGGATCAAACCGGCGCCGCGCTCGGTCTGGAACAGGCCTTCAAAGGCCGCACCCTTGAGCGGTTGATGGGTGAAGACTTGTTTGGCATTGCCGTCTCCTGTCGGAAAGATCATGAGCGCACAGGCAATAGCGCCGGCGATGACTCCCGTCTGCACAAATGTTCTGGCATGGGTCGCGTAGAGCCCCATGAGTATATACAGCGCACCCAAAGCCGCCATGACGCAAGACGCCGTGACGACGGAGGCCGTCATCGTGTGCGCGTATTGCCAGAAAATCCACGGGTTTGTCAGCAGGCCGGCCAGGCTGGTCACGAATACGTGCCCATCTGGAGCACGTGAATAGGCGACAGGATGTTGCATCCAGGCATTGGTCGCGATGATGAAATAGCCGGATAACCATGCGCCGAGAAAGACCATCAAGGTCGCCAGCCACTGAATGAAGACGCTGAAACGCTTTTTGCCGTAGAGCAAGACGCCCAGGAACGACGATTCGAGGAAAAAGGCAAAAATGCCCTCCATCGCTAACGTTTGGCCAATCACGCCGCCCGCAAAAGTGGAAAACTTCGCCCAATTCGTGCCGAATTGGAATTCCAGCGGGATGCCGGTGACGACGCCGAACGCGAAATTGACGGCAAAAATCTTGGTCCAGAAGTTCGCCACGTCTTGATAATGGTCATCGCCGGTCACGAGCCCGCGTGTCCGGAAGTAGAGGAGCAACAAGGCCAGTCCCATGGTCAGCTGGGGAAAGAGGTAATGGAAGGTAATGGTGAACGTAAATTGGAGGCGGTCGTAGAGCAGGGCGGTTTCCATCGCAGCCTTTCCGCAAAGATGGTTCCTTGCTACGGCGGTAATTCAACCACGCCAGGTCGATTCTGATTTCGCAGCTCGCTGCTTAGACGCATGAACAGTGGTCTCCAGTACATACGGCGACCGCCTGGCTTAAACGTGATGTAGTGCCTGACCCACTCCGCCATGACGAGAACCAGGTTTTGAAAGCCTATGAGTAAGAGAATGTGCACGAAGCACCATATCAGCCAGGCCGGTAAATGGACAGAGATCCGATTTGTGCGATGGCGGTGGGGTCTGTGCCGAACGCATAGCGGCCGCAGAAAGGCGCGTTCGTTCTCCTCCGAGCCGTGCGCGTTTCTGGAATGGTGTCCAACAATCCCTCGACAGAGAGACCGCATGTTTGTCTATTCGCGCTCGGTGAAACGAATAGGTTATTCATGATGCGGCGCGTGTTTCCTACATCACAACGGAGATCCGTATGTGAGGAGAGCCCCGTGAGGGTTGGATCAACAGTCCTGGCCCCAGTCAGAACCGCGCTACCCCTTCCTCGCTTTGGCCTGAAATGCCCTGAACATGTCCTTGATATATGGCGCGGTGATTGCTCGCGAAGCGGGATGTTTCAGGGAAGTCCCGAACCCTCCGACTTGGTCGGTCGAGACCCGGCCTATGTAAAACAAGAAGATGCCGTCCTTGGTAGGAAGTGCAGCGACGCCTTGCAGCATGCTGTTGTAATCGTGGCTCGCATAGTACTGACGCTCGATGGCAAATGCGGCATCGCCCACATGGTACAGCATGCGGTGAACCAGCACGTAGGTTGGGCGTCCAAACACGTCAATATTGAGCCAGTAGAAGAATTCCTCCAGGTTCTTGGCCTCTTCTTTAGCGAGCCCGTTTGGATAGTTGAGCAAGAAGGTATGGAAGGCCGGGAGATGCTTGGCCGCTCCGGTCAGCTCTTTGGTAGACAGGAGTAATTCATCGCCCGCATTCCGCTGCTCCCCACTCCCGCGCTCGTAGGGCGCGATCCCTGACAACCCCTTTGTTCGATAGGCATGATAGCGGTCGAGCAGCCCCTGGCGCACCAGGACCTCGACCTCCTTCACCGGCACCACGCCTGGTTTAGTGGCTGACTTGAGAGCCTGAAATGCGGCCATCTCTTTCGCGTCCAGATTCAGTGCGTCGCCCGGTTCCACGTTCAAATAACGCAGGGCTTCTTTTTCCGCGTTCGGTTGCAACTTCACCCCGGCCAAGTCTGCCATGGTTCCTTCCCCCGTGATCCGGCCATGCGCCGTGATCACCGAGACTTCTTTCAGCACGAGGGCTTCTCGATACATCTCTGCCAGATCCTCAGGTTTGCTTTTCAGCAGAAAGGCCATGCCGAGTGCCAGCTCTCGTTCCGATCCCTCACTGGCCGACCAATCGACAATGTCGCCCTGCAGAATTTTCTCCCGATCACTGTCCGGGATATGCAGTTCTTGCAGGACTTCTTCGGCCGTGGGTAACGCCAAGGCGTCAGGGATGGGTCCGAAAAGCATCAAACTCCAGAGGCTCACAGCGACAGAGAGGATGCCCAGGGGGTTCACGAGGCAATCTGAGGGGCGGGCGGAAGGAGATTTGGCTCTTGTCATGTTTGGACTCATCAGTTTCTCCAATGTGTGGGTTTCGTGGCCGGCGTTCACCATTCCTGGTTTGGTTTTATATCATGTTCTGTCTTTCCCGTGAAGGCTCATCCCAACCTTCTGACTGTTCATGGCGCGTCAGTTTTTTGAGATTCCTTCCACCGGGAGCGATTCAATGAGCCGCTCGGGAAAGAGGGAACCCGAGAACATCCAACGCACGCCGGCTTGCACGGTCCAGTCCAGACCTAACGGGGTGTCCCTCCCCACCACTCCCGCGCCGGGCTGGACAAACAGGCGCCAACGATCGTCAAGCCTGTGTCCGATCTCGCCTTGTAGGTTTACGACCGTCCTGCGTTCGTTATTCCAATCCACGGCCCAGACCGCCCCTACCGTGGTCCACCACCGTTCGGACCAAATGGTAGTGATGCTCGGTTGGACCTGCATGAAGTGGATATCGCGGCGACTGGGATCACCTCCGACGGACTTGAAGTCCTCAACCAGTGTAATGAACAGCGATCGCAGTCTCGGCAACGGGACTCGGACTGCGGCTCCCGGTCCCAGGCCGTACTTGCCCGTGCTCAGTCGATCGTTCGAGCCTGTTGGAAAGGCGATATCCATGCCGATTAGCAAGGCCAGGTGTGGGCTGGTATAGACCCGCCCGCCTGCTCGAACGAACAGATCGCTTGTGCCGTTCGTCGTGAAGCCCTGTGGCCGATCCAGATCAGCCCATACATAGGGTAATGTCGCTCGGACAGCCAGGTTTGGGGTGAAGGGTAATTGGACAACGGCTGTGGCAGTCTCAAGGTTCAGACCGTTGGTGAAGACGCCATGTCCGTACGCGGCTTGACTGTAACCGACAATGGCGGTGGGGTCTATGCCGTTAGCTGCGGC
>JBDTPK010000098.1:0-8466 GCA_039932735.1 Nitrospirota bacterium | reverse complement strand
CTAGGGGGTTGCAGAACTGTGGAATTGTCTCGTAAGTCAAAGAGTTCGTCGCGGGTAGGCTGTACGCATGTGTGGTGAAGTGTAAGTTCATGCAGACGTATCAGTCGGAATTCCAATTGACACCAATGTGCCGAGTGCTCAGATGAGCCGTAGCGGGTTCTAATCTTGGCAAAGACGACAGCCCGGTGTCCTCACGCAGGTCAACCAACGACTCCTTGAATGGATGCGCGTCCTTCACCAGGAGAGGCGAGTACTCCGGCAAGAAGGTATCTGGGGTGGCCGGCATCGGGTGGCACGCCTTCGACGACTCGCTGGGATTGTGGCCTTACCTCACCGACGCTCCACCGGGCACCGTCCAGGCTGCCTGCGCGAGACGCTGGCCATCCTGAACCGCCTCACCAGCAATTTACTTTGTGGGCGAAGAATCTGGTCTGGACGGGTGATTCACATGTCTGCTATTCCTGGACTACCTCAACCTTCCCCCTGTTACCCCGATGATGACCAGAGTGCTCGTGAGGAGCCCGCGTGACATGAGCGCGAACCCGATGTCTCTGATAGAGATGCGAATACCGAACAATATTCTCGTCTACATGCTCGGTCTGTCCGCACTACCAGCGCGAGCTACGCAGTTATGCCCATTCCAAGTTTGGGACGGCGATCATCTCTGTATTCCTGTTGTAAAATGCGAAAGACCCTCGTAGACTCTGCTCGGGCTTCCGAGGTTTGATGACCCAATCACTGACACACACAAAAGATCTGCGCACCGGCCGGTCGGTGTGGCAAGGGCGTTCACTACCCGCGATCGCGCAGCGTCCTCTCACTAAGGATGCTAAGGCAGATGTCCTGATCATCGGCGCCGGAATTTCTGGTGCGTTGATCGCAGATGCTGTCAGCGATGCTGGGCTTACGGTTCTCATTGCCGATCGTCGCGGGCCATTACTGGGGTCAACCCCTGCCTCCACGGCACTGTTGCAATATGATATCGATGTGCCATTGTGTCGACTCGTAAAGCAAATCGGTACGGTACGCGCAGAACGTATATGGCAACGATCGAGTCTGGCCCTCAGTGCGCTGCGCGAACGGCAGCGTCATCTCGGCATACAAGCCGATGCCATCAATCGCGATTCACTATACCTGGAAGGTACCGAGCTTGATGGCAACGGGCTTCTGCTCGAGGCCGATGCCAGGCGGCGCGCAGGGTTTGAGGTGACCTTCCTCGATCAGCGAACCATGAAGACGCGATTTGGTATCACCAGACGAGCCGGATTATTGAGCTACGATCAACTTGCCGTTGACCCGCGTCGGCTGGCGGGGGGCTTTTTACGCGCGGCATTGTCACGCAGGACACAAATTGTCGCTCCCGTCGAAGTGACCGATCTAGCCACGACCGAGGGGGGCGTGATCGCAACGACCAAACAAGGGCCGTCAATCCATGTGCGACATCTCGTCTTTGCCAGTGGCTATGAATTTCCTAAGTGCGTACCCCAGAAGGGCCATGCAATCAATTCTACGTGGGCCATTGCAACAAAATCCCAACCCCGGGCATTGTGGCCGGAACGCTGCTTCGTATGGGAAGCGTCTAATCCCTATCTCTATGTACGTGTGGGACCAGATAACCGAATAATCTGTGGTGGGGAGGATGAAGACTTTTCCGACGAGGATGCCCGTGATGCATTGCTCGACAAAAAGGCTGCCATCCTCGAGCGCAAACTCAGCCGGCTGTTCCCTCGCCTCGATCCTCAGGCCGAGTTCAAATGGTGCGGCTCGTTCGGCACGTCAAAGACCGGCACCCCGAGTATTGGGCCACTTCTCCGTCTGAAACATTGTTACGCGGCCATTGGGTATGGTGGAAACGGGATTACCTTTCCCATGCTGGCGGCTCAAATCCTACGAGGGATGATCACCGGGGTCGGTGACTCGGATACGGATTTGTTCTCTTTTACCAAAGCTTTTGATCGGCCGGCGGTCGGCTGATCCGCCGGCGAATACCTCCCGCAAGAAATTGTGTGAGGTTGAAGTGGCCCCCAAGAAAACAGACACACGAATTACGTATTATCCACCTGCCGTTCGAACTCCACGATGTATTCCGCGATCGCATCGCGAGGTTCCACGTGGTTTTGAAACTGCCGGTGATCTCCCCCTCGATTTCACCATTCTCACCTTTATGAATTTGGGTAACTGTAGAATCGGAGGAGGGACAAGCCAGCTTTAGCGCAGCACCATTAATGTAATGGAAGCGCGAAGCTGAACGTGCTTCCTTTTCCAACATCTGAGGTAACCCAAATACGTCCCTGATGGGCCTCGACGATCCATTTGGCAATAAAAAGACCAAGGCCGAGCCCACGGCGGTCGTTCAATTGCAGCTGAGAGAACTTTTCAAAAAGTTGCGCCATTGCCTGCTGGGGAATCCCAGGCCCATTGTCGGTTACCGAAATTTCAACCTCAGTTCCCTGAGTTCGTACGGAGAGCTCAATGGTGCCTCCATTAGGCGTGAACTTCAGTGAATTGCCGATCAAGTTGGACAATACCTGAAGAATTCTATCGTGATCTATGTGTGCGAATATCTGCTCAGAAGGGAAGTGATTGGCAATTGAAAACGACTTACTCGAAATGATCGGGGCAAATAGATCCAGGGATTCTTGTATCAACGCGTGAATATCCACCTTTTCAGTCGTCAATGCTAGCTTGCCATGTGCCATTCGCTCTACGTCAAGTAGTTCGTTGATCATCCGGTTCATGCCTGCGGCAGCCTGCTCAATTATTCCTAGATTTTCCAGCAGACTGACTGCATCCGGTGCATTCCTGGAAAGAGCTTTTCGCATCAAACGAGCGCGTATGGAGATAGCGATGACGGAATTTTTTAGGTCGTGGCTTACAATTGCGACAAATTGATCTCTCGTCGTAAGCTCCAGGTCGACGTGGACTCGTTCTTCGAGAAGATTGCTGTCTGTGCTTTTGCGTTCCCTTTCTAGAAGCGCTTCGGTTTCGGCGATCAATTCCTTTTGAAAAGATTCCTGTGTTCGAGCACTCGCTTCTTCTTGTCGTTTGACGGCTTGGGATTTGTCGGACCCTCCGTGCTCTTCGGAGGCACGTTCAATCGATCGAACTTTCTCACTTGTCCTCTCTTCGATCTCCTGAGTTTGTTGTTCCAGATGTTCGTCAGTTTTCTTCCGCTCCTCTTCAAGGCTCTTGTCGGTTATCTCACGCAGTTCTTGTGAGGATTCTAGTTCTTTGGTTTTCATAGCTTGAGCCTGTAAAATCTGGGGAGGATCAGTCCTCGATTTCTGTTTTCATGAAATCAGCAGTCGCTGCAAGACAATGTACTCATATGCAGATCGGACTATGATAAATGGGAACCTCGAAACAATACGGATTTTACAAGGGTTAGTATTAAACCGCAAGGCGGAGAAGGCGTCATAACATTGGAATTTGCGACGATATCGATGGGCTGCGAAATGCTTTGAGGGAGGGTTTCTTCGAGGGCTTCGGAGGTCTCAGTACAAGCCTTTAAAGAAGCCGAGGGCAGGTATAGCCCTCGGCTTCCCACGACCCATTGGTACCTGGCGCCCTACTTCTGCTTTGAGCTCTTTTTCGGGCTGGGTTTGAGTTTCCCGCTCTGACGTGCTGTCTGCGTGAGATTTGGTCGACATGGACGTCGTCACTTTCTCCTTCCGAAATATATGGCATTAGAGGGAGCCACATGAACGGACCCTACGATGGCCTGATCCAATCCAGACGTTTCTCACCAAGGCGTGCGCCGATCCGGAGCGGAGCATCTTCCCCGACACCCGGATTCGGCTACAATCTCAGACCATTGACTGTATTCCTCATCGTCTCCTTCACGAAAAGAGACAACGTCGTATCAGACCTTTCCTCTGGATCGCATTTGGGAGAAGACGTTTCCCATAGGTTCAGGAACTTACTTTTGATGCCACTCGTCCGCCCATTTCTGAACTTCATCCTTTTTATCGCCATACCGTTCCTGGGCTTTGCCGGCAAACTTGTCGTAATTGCCTTCAATCTGCATGATGTCGTCATCGGTAAACTTGCCATATTTCTGTTTCAGCTCGCCCTTGAACTGCATCCATTTCCCCTTAAATTGATCCACGTTCATGATAAGTCCCTCCTAGGGTAGCCAGTTATAATATTTTATAATCTTACCGTCTTCGTTTCTGTTGTCTTGTCTCGTCTCGTCACCTCCTTCCTTACTCGCCATCACTGCGAGAACACTGGGGCCTTTCGCAGTGAACCACGGCGCATTTGCATCGAGCGTGGTGCCCCACTAAAAGACAACCAAGATTCACACGTCTCTCTCATACTGGTGCGGTTTGGCTACACCTAATTCCCCTAGAGCAGGATAGGTCCGACATTCATCAATGTGGGAAACCGCTTGTGGAGCGATGGCTCCTTTCGCGTCGATTCCCAGCGATTCTCTGTAACAGCGCCGGGACAGCTTGACGGATCATCTCACGGATCAAACCACGTCCGAATCCCACTACACTGGCACGAACCACATCGAGTTCGTCTTGAAGGGCTTGCCCCAACTCACTCAGCACCGTGGGTCGCTGGGTTGAGCCTTGTTTCCCTCTCGCGGTTTCCGTCTCGCGTTGAGATGGATAGAAGGGATAGTCACCGGACTGCTGCTGTTCGGACGAGGGTGAGCCGCTCATAGGCATGATCGGTGCCCCTTTTGCGCCGCGCAGGTCAGCCGGAACGGCTCCGTTGATCCGCCAGCCACGACGGTACAAAGCGCCGACTGCGTATCCGAAAACCAAGGTCCCACCCACGAATACCCATGGGTGGCGTGCGATATGAATGCGTGGATCGACTGCCTCCTTGGTCGACTGCAATGTTTCATTCACCGCTGAGGATGTCTTGTTTGCAACCTCAGTCATCGTTGTCCTCGCATGTTGCATTGTGGTCCCGAGATGTTGTTCTATGAGTCCAAGCTTTTCTGCAATCGCCACTCTGGATTGGACGATATCTTTGATGTCTTGGGCAATACGGTCTGCACCCTTGTCCATGCTTTTTCTCCCCCTCAGTCGCGACCTTCAGGCTTCACTGTCGATCGTGTATTTCTGCCAGACTCCATACCTTGCGCATCAGACCACTGCTCTTGAACGCTGCTGATCATCTCACTCACTTTCGCTGGAAGTCAGCGTGTCAGCGCTGCCGGGATCTAGAAAGTAGAAATCCCACCGAGATCCCGAGTATCAGAATCTGAAACGGGTAGCGGCGGATCAGCGTCTCTCCATCCTCGGCCACACCTACCATTCCTCGGTCAGTCAGATACTCTGCTGAGTTGTCGATTCCGTCCGCAAGGAGTTTCATCACAGATTTGGCGCGTTTCTTCATTGGCCGGATCGTCTCCTGGGTTGGCTGTGCCACTGGGTCGAGTGTCTCATCGAGTGATCTTTTCAGTACTTCGAACTCCTCGGCCTGTCCCGCCACCGCCTTTACGACAGACGTTCCACTTGATTCCAGTTCGTTTTCATATTTGAGGACCACCTGCGTCTCCTTTTTCCCCAACCACGTTACACACCTGCCCGCGCTTCTCCCCCCTAATAGGCCGGAAAAAGATCACACATCAGACGGCATTCACACTGATATGATCCTCGTTAAAATCCCACAATCCCAAACAGCCACAGCACTAGAACGAGAGAGAGGGGGACTCCGAGTATCCATAAAATTATGGGCATGGCGTACTCCTTTTAAGCATCCTCCGTTAGCTGACGATTTTCATTCAAGCCCTCGAGCATCTACGCACTCCTCTACATGAACACTCTCATAGGTCCTTACGACCAACCACTAGGAATTTCCCCAGCTATCGATGACCTCGAGTGATTGCTGAGGAGAAGGAGATCTCAGTTTCATGAGCCTTTCACCTACTGTGGCAGACAGTGGTCAATTCTATCTATCCCAACCGTGTCCTCACCCACTCCGCCATCCATTTGGCGTCGCCCATTAAGCTTCGAACGGTTCGTAACGGGACGACGTTAATTGAACCTGCAATCCTGCTCCCCACCACCGCGATCCCCCACGCCCCGCCCAGAAGTATGACAGTCACGACCACAGCGCAGGCCCAGGCAGGCAACCCTGTATATTCAAAGAGGATCAGCACACAGACCGTGGCAATCATAAACATTCCGATCACCGCCAGCACTGCGGCGATCCCACACCACAAGACCACCCTGAAGATCTTGTCGATTTCGTATTGAATCTCATGTTTCGCCAACGCCATTTCCTGGCGCACGAGCACAAGAACATCTTTCAAAAGTCCAGTCATCACTGTTTCGATTTCTGATTGTCCTGTTGCGCGCGTCTGTGACATCGGCCCCTCAAATCGGTTCGGGATTAGTGCGTCGAGTTCTATTCCAGCGGGCATCGTCGCAGGATATTTGCACAGCAACTCTGCGCGTCCACCAAGACTACGTTGACCCCCCTGCCGCAGGGCGAGGGGGAGGGGAGGGCTCGCGCACTGAAGAGGTCACCGTGTTGGGGACTTTTTCGATTCACCCGCATGGAGGACGATGGCCCCCCAGGGCCATACGAAGACCCCAAGAACAAGTCCAATTAATGGGCCTTACCATTCTCAATCCTAAGAGCTCTACCTCCTGCTCCACACCTTGGAGGATTCAATTACTCATGTGGCAATCGTTCCCCCTACCCACACGTTATTGATTACTCGATGACAGAGATTGGATTTGAAGGTTGTTGTTCACTTTCGTCACTCCATTCACCTCCTGGGCGAGGTTTTCTGCTCGCGATTTCTCACCAGGGGTCTGGACCACCCCGGTTAGGGTGACAACTCCACGGGTGGTATTCACATCAATGCGCGTAAAATTCGACATCTTGTCACCCGTCAACTTTCCTTGAACCGATGCGGTCGTCGTGGCGTCGTCGATGGTTCGGCCGGCGGTTTTTCCGGTCATGGATTCGCAGGCGGTAAGACTCATCACACTCAATCCGAGAATACCGACCATTAATAAACGATACATAATAATCCTCCGATGGTTGAAAATGAGTTTCCGATTGGCACAGGTTCCTACCGGTGTTATGACCTCAATTCTTCTTTCGTTTCATTGAACGCTTGTTTTCCCGCCTCCGCAAATCCTTTGGCTTGGCGGCCTGCCCCACGCAAGGACTCCTTTCCCTTCTCGACGAATTCTTGACCACGCTCAATCGTCTGGTCCAACACTTCGGCGCCTTGCTCGACGACGTCATCGAGCTCATCTTTGGCGCAGGCCGCATAGTCGCGAAGGAGATCGCGCAATTGTGAGCCTGACCGCGGGGCAAAAAGCAGCGCGAGACCTGCACCGACTAGTGCTCCTGTCACGAATATCGATAGATTCCCCGATTCATATCTGTCCGATGATTGCATGGTCTACTCCCCCTTTTAATAGTTAATTCGTTCAACTGGCCACGATTCGGAACTTTCATTTTGATAATGCTCTAGAGCATCGCTCTCTTGCCACTCGGTTAAACCCTAGCTTTCCTTCGGCCCTTCAAGAGAAGAATCTCGCCCGGATCAATGGAGTTGCGTTTAGGACTCCCCGTCTTCTAACGGTCAAACGGTCCGCAGACGAGTTTATCCATCCACTCATTCAATTGGATGGAGCATAACGACGGCCTATTCCCCTCATTGGCAACACCAGGTTTCTCGCTTCACATCAAGGATCTTCCACATCGCGCACAGAAGCCTACTACTACGACATGAAAGAACTGACGCAGTGCTATTTCAGGCTCGCCGGGTAACTGACCCTCTTGATGGATATGCTCGAGTCGTCTGGTGGCAAGAACCGTACATTGTATGAGATCACCGACGCCGGAACGGGACAGTGGGATGACGATCGAGCAAACGCCAATGGTTCAAGCCGGTCCACGACTGTGGCCAACAAGCGTCTACTGGAGCTTCACACTTGGAGAAATGTGTCGTCGAAGCAGCGCACCTTGACCAGTCTGCCCTCGCTAAGTCAATGTAACCACATCACTTCTGCAGGAACGGAGCGGGTGAGATCGGGAGTGACAATACCTATCCCCCAACTATGATTCTCGTTGACAGAATCGCCGAACAAATAATACGAGACACGCACTTCATCAATGGGAAAGGGACGTTAGTCACTCGGTCAATCGAAGATTCTCAGCATGGTCCACCGGACAATCGATGCCCGCGGGCATATTATTCTTTATTGATTCTATGATGATGGGCCGCTATTCAGATGGGTCAGTTACCCGATAGCAGGCGGCACCGAAACTTTGCGCCTAGCCTACCGAATCTGGATTCCCGAACTCGACCATTTTCTAGACATCGCACCAACAGTTCGGCCGCTGTCATGAGGAGCCTCCTGTTTAGTTGGAATCCGAGTAGTGACCTCGTATATCGCCGAAAACATGAAGGACCATCAAATAGGCGCGGCACACGGCAATACTCTTGGCGGCGGTAATCAGCAAATCGATGGCGCTAGT
>JBDTPK010000097.1:0-8467 GCA_039932735.1 Nitrospirota bacterium | reverse complement strand
TGCCACGCCCCTGGAAGTCTACGCGCACCTGCGCCCTCATGCACTCGTTGCACTGGGAACTTGAAACCGCCCACCTAATGCGTTGACACCCGTCCGATTCTTGCTACAGTTTGAACACGCTGCTCCCCATGAAGTGTCTTGACTGTCTGGAGGACCTTATCGGGGTTCCGACAAGCCATGGGCCAGGACTCGATGTCTGTTTCTCCGGACACGGACTCTGGCTCGATGTGGGAGAGGTGAATTTTTTCGTGGAGGATTACACCTCCCTGAAGCGGGCGATTGGTGACACTGGAAGCATCGCGGCCAGGACGGAGACCCTGTGCCCTCGATGCGGGAATCGCATGGAATCTGAGATGGTCGTTCACACGTCCTTCCTGAGCTGCGATTCCTGTCGCGGGTGGTGGCTTCCTCACGGAATCCTCACTCGTCTGAATGAGACCTACAGAGGCGCGGCGATTCCGATCCAGATCCAAGAAGCTGAGTTATATACACGAGCTGCAGCGAGACATCGTCTTCTCAACAACACATTTCGGGATCAACCCAGGCCCACTAAAAGACGTTCTACCCCTCAGGACCTGTGGTTCTGGGCCTTGTTTTTCGGACTCGTCTTCGCCATCGGAGGGATGATCTTCGTGTCTGGGGTCGATAAAACCATGGGAACCACACGGTGGAGCCGGCCACCGGATCAACTTCTCTTATACTTGGCGGCTGGAATCGTGGGAGGATTAGGACTCTTCGTCTACGGATGGATGGTCCACCAACGAAAGCGCTTGATCGAAAGTATTCCGACCTCGAGGATTCGTTCACTGGCTCTGGGGTTGGTCGAGATCAGGGGACTCGCACAGCCAGCGGAGCACCTCCTCTCCTCGCCCTTCAGCGGGTTTTCCTGTGTGTTGTTTTCCTATGCCGTGGAGGAGCATCTCGGCTCTGGAAAGCGTGCGCGTTGGGAGACCATTGCGAAAGGCACATCGGAGCAGCCCTTCTTCGTACGCGATACCACAGAACGAGTGCTCGTCATACCTCTTGGCGCCGAGCTGATCTTACCGACCGAGCGTACCTATCGAAACAATTGGCGTGGAGCATTGCCCCCTACCGCAATCGACGGACTGAATCGATTGGGGATTACGACCGAAGCCTGGATCGGGAACAAGACCTTACGGTGCCGAGAATCGTTCATCCAGCCGGAAGAGCAGGTCTATGTGCTCGGAACGGCCCAAGAGCACCTCGGTGCGACAGAACGCGTGGGGAACTCCGCTCGCCTCTACATCGGGAATAGTCAAGACCATGAGTTCATCATCTCTGATCGAAGCGAAAAGGACTTGTTGTCCCGGTTGCAGTGGCAAATGTTAGCGTACGGGGCAGGAGGCCTGGCACTGGCTGTAACGTGTTTGAGCGTCATCTTCACGTACTACCTGAGAACCGTCTCATAACCGTCATGCCCAAAGGAGAACACCCATGAATGCCACCTTACTGATCGGAAGCCTCTTCATGATCGGGCTGGTTGTGCTCATCGCCTATGTGGTCGGCGTCTACAACATGCTGGTCCGACTCGCCAACAACATCGACAAGGCCTGGTCGAATATCGACGTCATCTTGAAACAGCGGCATGATGAGCTGCCCAAGCTTGTCGAAGTCTGTAACAGCTACATGATGCACGAGCGGGAAACGCTGGAATCCGTAACCAAAGCCCGCACGGCCTATGGCGAAGGCCTGAATATCAACGACAAGGCACAGGCGGAAAATCAGATCATCGGCGCCTTAGGAAAACTCTTCGCCGTGGCTGAACAGTATCCAGACCTCAAAGCCAACCAAAAATTCTTAGCCATTCACCAGCGCATATCGACACTGGAAAGCACCATTGCCGATCGACGTGAGTTCTATAACGACTCGATCAACCTGTACAATATCGCCATTGAGCAACTCCCTACGCGCTGGGTAGCACAGGAGATCGGATACGGAGTCCGTCCGTTATTGACAGTGGCGCCATCCGATCGCCAGGACATGCCGCTCGCGTTTGCCAATCGTATGCCTTTGGCCGCGTAGACACATTCTTGCCAATAACCATTTCAGGCTTGCTCGTATTCTCTCTCTAGAGCAGCGGCCTGGCATGGTCCTCCACTGCGCATGTCGAACGACCACCGCCCTGCCTCTCAACTCACCCTACCCAAGGGAGTAGCAATCCCGTTTGCTCCCACTGCGCGCGTCCAACGAGGGCCTTCTGAGGCCGCGCGTTGAGCGAGCACAGGAATGAATGGAATCGCTACTCCTCTCTCAATCCTTCCACGACCGGCTGTCGTGCTGCCCAGCGCGCGGGCCAGTAGCCTGCTACCAAGGCCGCTGTGAGTGCGAGTCCTACGGCTTGTAGAATCACTCCGCCAGGAACCGACATCTGGATCGTCCAGCCAAAGGATTGTTTATTGATCACATGAATGAGCAGCAGCGCGAGCAGTAAGCCTCCCACGACGCCCAGCGCCGCCCCGATCAACCCGAGATAGGCCGCCTCCCACAAGACCAATCGTTCCACTTGCCTCGTGCTCGCACCGAACGCCCGCAACGCGGCAAACTCACGTCGTCGCTCCAGTACGGCCGTCACCAAGGTATTCACGATGCCGAGCACGGCCACCAACACGGCAATGGCTTCAAGAACATAGGTCAAGATGAAGGAGCGGTCGAAGATCTCGAGGATCTCGTGCCGCAACTCGCGGTTTCGGATCACCAACGGTGGGAGCGTCATGCCATCCAGCCCGGCGACGTGCGTCACAATCGACTGTCTGACTTGATTGACGTCGGCCCCGTCGGCCAGGTAGACAGACAACACCGTCACTCGATCATCGTGCCATTGTTGCTGATACCATGTTCGATCCATCACCATCTTCCCACCGTCGGTCGAATAATCATAAAAAATCCCCTCGACGGGCACAGCCATGGGTCCAGCCGGCGTTGTAATCGAAACCACGTCCCCCTCGCGAAGCCGTAACCGAGTCGCCAACACTTCCGACAGGAGTGCGCCTCCGGTCTCGGCGGCTCGTCGCAAGGCCGCACTTGAATCTCCACTGACCATCAGATACCGACTGCGCTGTGCATGAAGCCGAAGGTCTCGCGACACCAGCGCGACCGATTGACCCTCGACGCCCACATACGCCTCACGATAGGTATCAACCGCTGCAATACCGTCAATCGCCGAGAGGGTCGAGCGCCAGGCCCCCGGCAATGAACGCGAGGCCTGCCCGGACTGCCTTCCCTGGAGCCAGGATTGCGGAGCCACGATGAGGTCCGCCATCACGGTCTCGTCCACCCAGAACTCGACCGTTTCGCGAAAACTTCGAACCATGACGACTACACCGATCATGATCGACAATCCCACCATTAATGCCGACACCGTGACCGCATTTCTGCCAGGATGACGCGCCGCCTGGTCTGCTGCGATGAGCCTAAGGCTTCCTCCAAGCAGCATTGTCTCGTTGTCTCGGCGAAGATACCGCCAGCCCAACGCCTTGATACACATCGGCGCAAGGCAGGAGAGCGCCCCCAAGAGACATATCGTTGCGAGATAGCCAAAGAGCGGTAGCTCTCCAACAGGGCCCATCAGTGAGCAAAGACCCGCCACCACGAACAATGCCAGACTAATCCATCCCCACAGGCCTGCCCTCAGCTGGTTCGTCGATTCATAATCTCCCGGTGCCAAGGCGCGAACCGTCACAGTCCTGCCAGCCTCCACGCTGGGACCCAAGGCGCCCACCATCGAGACCACTGTCCCGAGCAGCACTCCCTTCGCGCCTGACGTGAATGTGAGCATGTCCATCGATAGGGTCAACCCACCAGACGAGACCGGGGCATAGAGGTCTGAGACCGTTCGGCTGACGAGCGACACCAACCCACTCGCCAGCCAAATCCCGCCAAGACCTCCCAAGAGGCCACCAAGAAGACCGAGAATCCCTGCCTCCACAAGAAACAGGCCGACAACTCGCCGCTCCGTCATACCGAGCGCGCGATAGATGCCAATCTCGCGCCTGCGTTGCGCCACAGCAAAGGCGATCGTGTTGTAGATCAAAAACACCCCGACGAGCAGACCGACCCAGCTCATGACTGACAGATTGAGCTGGAATGCCCAGACCATGTTTTCCACCTGCTTCGTCCGTTGCGCCGGTCGTTGCACAAAAAGATGGGGTGGGAGGATCGCACGCAGGGAGGCGACGATGTCGTCGAGCGGTCGACCAGGCGTCGTCACCAGATCGATCCGATCCAACCGCCCGACCGATTGAAACAACAGCTGCGCCGCAGCAATATCCATGACGGCAAGCCGATCCCAGAGTGATGACCGTGCCTCCTCATGATGGATGAGCCCTACCACTCTCAGCCGTACAACACGCCCTCCCACCGTCACCTCGACGACACTACCGACTCCCAGGTTCAAGTCAGCAGCAACCTGACGACCAAGATACAGAGTGTCCGGAGCCAAGAGCTCCTCCAGCGCCACCTCGGTGTCAGCCTGCGCGATCTGAAAGCCACGGGTCCTGACTTCTGAAATGAGATCCAGTCCCAATATCTGAAGAGTCTGGCCACTCGGCTCCCCCTGGGTGACCACGACCGACTCTTCAATGACCGGAGCAGCACTCACGACCCCCTTGACTGAACGGACAGCCGTGATGATAGATTCATCCACCCCGAGATCATGGCCTGCAATCTCCAATGTGGCAGAACCGGCGACCGTCGTGACTCCTTGCTCAAAGGAGCGTAATACGTGAATGTTCGCCGTCCCGATGGCGACGGAGGCCAGCACTCCCAATGCCACTCCGGCAATGCTGAGCAGGGTGCGAAATGGTCGCTGGAGGGCATGGGCGCGAATCAAAGCAAGTGGTATAATCATCTACAGCCTAGGTGCGTGATGAATAGAACGAATCCTACCGGGTGAGGGGGAGAGGACGAGTCGAATCATTCGGGCCGGTGATGTGGCCCTGCACAAATTAGTCGTATCGTTTACAGCCAGACAGACCTTTGGTAGACTCGCGTGAGTCGAAGATGAAAGGTAATCGATGGGCACACAAATTGCGCTGCGCCGAAAAGTCCAACCACGACAGAGCGAGAACAACGCAGAACTTCTCACGCCTCGGCAGCGTGATATTCTTCGTCTGGTGTCAGTCGGGCACACGAACCGTGAGATTGCGGAAGTGCTGGAGATCAGCGTGCGCACGGTCGAAGTGCACCGATTCAACTTGATGCGACGGTTGAATGTGAGAAACGTGGCTCAACTACTCCGACAGTCGTTGCAACTGGGTCTCCTTGCTAAGACATTCGGGGCCAAGTAGATCTAGAGTTCCTTAAGCTTCCCTCGGCAGTCCTGCAACTTCGTATGGCCCTTCTTGCTAAGCTGGGCAGCCAGTTCCGTTTCTAATCGGCTGAATACGCCAACCCCCTCCTCAACCAACACGGTCCCGACCTGCACGGCCGAGGCGCCACAAAGTACATGTTCGTAGGCATCCACACCATTGACCACACCGCCGGTTCCGATAATCGGCATGCGCCCTTCAAAGATCTTCCAAAAAGCCCGCACGTTCGCCAGCGCGACCGGCTTGATGTTCGCACCACCCAATCCACCGAACCCACCCTTGGCCTTGATGACGACCGCCTCGCGCTCCGGATCGACAACCAGTCCGTTGCCTACCGAGTTAATCAGATTAAGGAAATCGACTCCGCACTTGGCGATCACCGCTCCCATCGCCAGGTGATGGGCTGGATCGAAATACGGAGGCAACTTGACCCCCATCGGAACCATGATGACCTTGCGAACCCGTTTCAGCAGTCGCTCGGAGGCTTCCGCGTCATAGCCAATCTGCGGTTTTCCAGGAATGTTGGGACACGAGAGATTCACTTCGATCAAATCGGGCTTCGCCGCATTGATGATCGCCGCAATCGTGAGGAAATCGTCTTCACAGAGACCCGCCACGCTGGCGATAACCGGCTTTCCGAATCCCTTCAATTCAGGAATGAGCGCGGCGTACGCCTTGTACCCGAGATTCGGTAAGCCCATCGAGTTGATAGACCCGCCGGGAAATCCATAGTACCGGGGTGTCGGGTTGCCGTCGCGAGGCTCAACCGTCATCGACTTCGTGACAATGGCCCCGGCATGAGACCGGCCAAGGGCCAGCAATTCATCACGCGTAACACAGAGGGCTCCCGAGGCATTCATGAAACAGCTGGAAAATTGCACACCGGCAATGGTGGTCGACAGATCCATTAGGCGACGACCGTGACAGGCTCGTGCTGCGTCCTCGTCATTAGTCGCCCATCCTTCATGGCCCAGACATAGTCGGCAGCCCCAGCGGCTTCGGTACTGTGGGTGACCAACAGGACCGTTTGGCGAAAGTGCTGTACGAGCGACCGAAGGAGGACAATGATCTCGGCCCCATGCTGAGAATCCAAATTGCCGGTCGGCTCATCGGCGAGAATGATCTGAGGCTGATGCACGATCGCTCGCGCAATGGCCACACGCTGTTGCTCCCCACCCGAGAGCTCGCTGGGGCGATGGTGCCGTCGCACAGTCATCGAGACCAATTCGAGCACCTCCTCGACGCGGGCTTGGACCGATGCCCCTCGCTCCCCACGCAGCAATAAGGGAAACGCAACATTCTCCGCTGCCGTCAACCCCGGAATCAAATGAAATGCTTGGAAGATAATCCCAATTGTTTCCCGTCTGCTCCTCGTCCAATCGTTGCTCGTGAATCGACCGGTCGAGTGCCCTCCGAGGAGAATATCCCCAGAGGTGGGGACATCTAATCCACCAACTAGGTTGAGCAACGTACTCTTTCCACAGCCACTGGGACCGATAAACGCACAGAAGTCCCCTTTTCCCACTTCGAGAGAGACCTGATCGAGACCGATGATGGTATCGCCACCCCGCTCGTAAATTTTCGATACCTGGTCGAACCTCACCATGGTGCTCTATTTCTCCATCGATACCCTGATTCCGTAGTACAGACGACCGGGGCAACCAAGTTCATCCGGTTTGATGGGTTCCCCTGGTGAATCGAGTTCACCTAACCAGGACCAATAAACGCGAGGCACAATCCGTTCTCACCCCTCACGGTTCGTCACGCAGGCAGAGCTGTTTCACTATCCTTCTGCCTTCGTATATCATAAGCGGTGACAGCGCAACAACCTTGACAGTCGCGGCCCATTCCCATAGAACAAACACGCACGATAATTGGAACGCGTTCCCCCCGATGGTACGTGAAGACACACAGAATCGGCTGATCGGATGGTGCCGGCAGGCCCTCCGATTTGTATTGCCGATCGAATGCCTCGCCTGTGGCCACTCACTCAGCACTGACCCGGTGCCCTTCTTTTGCACCGCATGCTGGCAAACCATCCGCCCGCTCCAGCAACCTGTATGTGCCCGCTGCGACCAGCCATTTGTCTCTCACACGGCCAAGACCTACACACCGAATCATCAATGCCAGCGCTGTCAGGAACAGCCCCCGGACTTTGAACGGGCCTGGACTCTCTTCCCCTATCTCTCGCCGCTGCGGGACGCCATCTGTTCGTTCAAGTACCGAGGCAAATATACATTGGCACAGCCACTCGCGCGCCTGATGATCAGCGCCCTGCCAGACGGACTCGACGCCGACGTGATTATCCCTGTACCCTTACACCCGTCCCGCTTACGCGCGCGAGAGTTTAACCAATCGTTGTTGTTAGCCGATCAGCTCAGCCATCACCTGTCCCGCCCAGTTTCAGCCACGAACCTTGTCAGGACCGCTGCTACCGAACCCCAAACCACCTTATCGCGACAGACACGGTTACGAAATCTACGGAATGCATTTTTAATCCGCAGGCCACAAGACCTTGTGAGAATGCGCATCCTCCTCGTGGATGATGTCTTCACCACCGGGACAACACTGAATGAATGTGCGAAGGCCCTGCGAAAAGCCGGCAGCGGGCCGGTCTTTGCCCTGACGTTGGCCAGAACCATCGAGACGAACTTGGTGCCGGATCGCCTGTTTGCCGAACCGACTCTACAACCTTGGTCAACCATGGGAATGTAATCGATGCCGTTGTATGAATACCTTTGCCGTGACTGTAAAAAACGCAGCACCGTCCTAGTCTTGAGCCTGGCCAACCGAGCACCAGCAACCTGCTCCCACTGTACGAGTGCACGGGTTGAACGAATTCTGTCTCGATTTGCCTCACCAAAATCAGAAGAGGCGCGACTTGAAGCCTCTTTAGATCCCAAAAATCTGGCAGAGCTCGATGAAAACGATCCGCAGAGTATGCCTCGATTCATGAAACACATCGGCGAGGAGATGGGTGAGGACCTCGGTGACGATCTCTCGGAGGCGATGGATTCAGATGAAGCCGACTCGATAGAGCCAGGTAGCACTGACATGCCGTGACATGTATTGTCATGTATTTTTCCTGTAATCCCAACATGAGAATGTCCGCTTTGACCAAAGTAGACATGTCCTTTTGT
>JBDTPK010000096.1:0-8660 GCA_039932735.1 Nitrospirota bacterium | reverse complement strand
TTCGATGCTATTCATGCAGGAGGGACACAAAATGAACAGTTGACAGTAAGACGTTATTTTCGCTAGCGTACTAATTGTTTGCACCACATGAATGGGCAAACACTAACCGTATACTCATATTTTATACAGGGGGGTTACACGTTATGAAGAGCATGTTGATGGCAATTATGGCAGTAGCAGTGGCGGTGACGTTCAGCGCTCCGGCCTTCGCCGGTGAGGGTAAGGATGAGAACAAGGACGAGAAGAAGGGCGGCCACGTCCTCGTGTACAGTGACGAGAAGGATGAGAAGAAGGACGAGAAGAAGGGCGGCCACGCCGATACGTTCGGCGATGAGAAAAAGGGCGAGAAGAAAGACGAGAAGGGCGGCTACTAACCGTATCAGGATCCGGTTGTCTGACCAGACAAGCCGAGCTTGAAAGAGGCCTGCGATCGCTCGATTGCAGGCCTCTTTCCTTGTCTGCTCGTTGACCCCTCCCCACCCTCGATGTTACCGTGGGCCATGCACACTCAACCAGACGCAGCAAGAACTAATCGCCTCACCCACGAAACCAGTCCCTATCTCCTGCAGCATGCCCACAACCCAGTAGACTGGTATCCCTGGGGACCGGACGCCTTGCAAGCGGCAAAAACGCAGAACCGGCCCATCCTTCTCTCCATCGGGTACTCCGCCTGCCATTGGTGTCACGTAATGGAAAAGGAGTCCTTCGAGAACGAGGCCATTGCGTCACTCATGAACCGGCATTTTGTCTGCATCAAAGTCGATCGGGAAGAACGCCCCGACCTTGACGAGATCTATATGCAGGCCACCGTCACCCTCAATCAGGGTCAGGGCGGGTGGCCGATGACGGTCTTTCTGACGCCGGACCAGCAGCCGTTTTTTGCCGGCACCTATTTCCCCCCTGAGGATCGATGGGGCCGTCCTGGATTTCCCAGTCTGCTCAAGAAAATTGCGGATGAGTGGGAACAAGACTCCGCCGGTCTCACCAGCCAAGCACATCAATTAACAGAGCGCTTGAAGAACGAACTCAAGACGGTGTCGCCCGTCTCAGTCAGTACTTCCGTGCTTGATGAGGCCGTGATCCAGTTCCGCGAGAATTTCGATGAGCGCCACGGCGGGTTCGGCAGTGCGCCGAAATTTCCCCCATCCGCGGGGCTCTCGTTGCTCCTCCGCTGTTACCGTCGAACAGGAGAGAGTCGAACTTTGCAGATGGCCACCGGCACGCTTGATGCTATGGCGGCGGGAGGGATCTATGATCATATCGGTGGCGGGTTTGCGCGGTACTCCACCGACGAGCGCTGGCTGGTTCCCCATTTCGAGAAGATGCTCTACGACAATGCCCTTCTTGCCATGACTTACCTGGAAGCCTATCAAGTCACCAGGCAGACCTCCTATCGTCAGGTCACAGTGGAAGTGCTCGACTATATTCTCCGTGAGATGACCGACCCTGCCGGAGGATTTTACTCCGCGACGGACGCGGACTCGGAAGGGGTCGAAGGCAAGTTTTTTGTCTGGACGCCGGCGGAAGTCCAAACCGTGCTGAAGAATCCCGAGGATACTCGTCGATTCTGCGCCTGCTACGATATTGCCGATCAGGGGAATTGGGAGCATCGGAGTATCCCGAATCGGCTACGTCCCATCGAGGCCGTGCTCAAGGAATTGAACATCACCCTCGATGAGCTGAGCGAGACGATCTCTCGCGTGCGCCCCCTCCTCTATCGAGCCCGCCAGGAACGAGTCCCACCCGGACTCGACGACAAGATCATCACGGCCTGGAACGGCATGATGATTTCTGCGATGGCCGAGGCTGGCCGTGTATTAGGAATCAGCCGCTACATCGATGGCGCCAAAAAGGCGGCAGGTTTTCTCTTGCTGATACATCGAACTGCCGACGGGGCGCTGCTCCGCACTTCGCGACAAGGGCGAGCCCATCTCGATGGGGTCTTGGAGGACTACGCCTATCTGGCAGAAGGATTGATCGACCTCTATGAGGCCTGTGGGCAAGAACGATATCTCAGCACCGCCCTCCAATTAGGAGAACGGATGGTGGATTCCTTTCAGGATACGGATCAAGGGGGATTCTATACCACCGCGAAGACGCATGAGACGCTGATTATCCGAACGCGGGAGGGGGCGGACGGTGCAACGCCCAGCGGGAACGCAGTGGCGGTCTCAGCCCTCACCAGACTCTCGTTTCACTATGATCGCCAGGACCTGCGCGAAGCAGCGATCGGCGGGATTCGCGCCTATGGCCGTCAGATAGCCCGGTATCCGAGGGCCTTTGCCAAGAGTCTTGCCGTGGTGGATCTCCTGGCAGAAGGGCCGATCGAATTGGCTATGGTCGGGCCACCCAACGATCCTGGGCTCGAAGCCCTGCAGCTCGCTGTGCGCGAGGTATTCTTGCCGCATCGTGTGATTGCCTCCAGCGATGGAACAGGCACAGAGTCCGGTCATCCCCTGCTGGCCGGCAAGGGATTGGTGGGGGGAAAGGCGGCACTCTATATCTGTCGAAATTTTTCCTGTCAGCGGCCCATCACCGATCCACGTGAGGTTGCCGAGGCGCTGCTCGCTGCATCGCAACGAACGGATCAGACCATCCAGCAGACACTCTTGCAAGGAGCAGCGCTCCCTGGATCAGCCAGTCCAGAGGGCACGGCCAGATATGCTGCCCGTATCGTCAGTCAGACACGCCATGACTGCCACATGGAACATGGGTATGGCCCGTTCGGCGCCACGGGATTGACAACGTCTCGACTGGGGTTCGGCACCTATCGGGTCGATACAAGGGAACCGGAACACCGAGAGGCGTTTAAGAAAGCGCTGCGAGAAGGCGTCAACGTAATCGACACCTCGACGAATTACATGGACGGCGACAGTGAACGTCTGGTCGGTTCCGTCTTGCGTGAGTTGATCAAGGGTGGTGAGCTGACTCGTGAAGAGGTGATCGTGGTCTCGAAGATCGGGTATGTGCAAGGAGAGAACTTGAAACAGGCGGAGACACGGGAGAAAGCCGGGCGCCCGTACCCCGAGATGGTTAAATATAGCGAGGGCATCTGGCATTGTATCCACCCGGCGTATCTGGCCGATCAGCTCACCGTATCACTGGATCGGCTAGGGCTGGCCACGCTTGATGTCTGTTTCCTCCACAATCCTGAATACTTTCTGTCCGAAGCGGCGCATCACAATGGCAGAGACCTCGTCACGACTCGGGAGACCTTTTATCGCCGAATTGAGCAGGCCTTCATGTTTCTTGAGTCGCAAGTTGCGGCGGGACGGATCCGCTATTACGGTGTATCGTCGAATACGGTCACGGCAGATCCGTCCGATGCCGAAGCGACCTCGCTCTCTCGCATGTGCAACGCGGCGCGAGCGGCCGCTGCATCGCAGGGAATAACCCACCATCACTTTGCAGCCCTGCAATGCCCCATGAATCTCTATGAAGCTGGCGCACTGATGATGCCCAATACCGGCGTGGATCAGCATGAAACGGTGTTGGAGGTGGCCCAACGAGAAGAGGTCTCAGTGCTGGTCAATCGTCCGCTCAATGCCATGCCGACGAACAAGAGCGGCGTCGTGCGATTGACAGATTTTCCGCTCGATGGCGATCCGGTGGACTTCGATCGACAATGCCAGGCAGTCGCGGCACTTGAAGGAGAATATCGTAACGCCATTGCCCCAGCCCTTCAGCAGAGTGGTCAAGGGATGGCGCCAGCGGACTTCTTCCCCTGGGCCGTTGAGTTGACGCGCGTACGGCCTCAGATCCAGGGGCTGGAACATTGGGAGCAGATCGAGCACCAAATGATCGCGCCGCATGTGAATCAAGTCATCCAGGCAATTTCACGATATCTCACCGGAACGGCCGCTGAACAGTGGGAGGCCTGGCGCGATCGCTATGTGCCGCAGTTGCTCACCCTGTTACGCGGGCTCCGCAGAGAAGCAACCGAACGCAGTCGTGCGAAAAACACCTCGCTGTCGGCAATCCTTGATCCCCTGTTGCCACAAGCCAGGCACAAAGAATCGCTGTCACGGAAGGCCTTATGGGTGCTGACGAGCACCCCGGGGGTGACCTCTGTATTGAACGGAATGAGGTCGCCAGAATACGTGCGCGATTCGATCGGGATTCTTCAGTGGGCAGCGCTCCCTGAAGTGAGAAGTCTGTACGCCACGTTGAGCAAGATCGGCAAATAGTACGTGTTGCTCGCGTGAGGGAGAGGGGAAGGGTACCGTCCACCTTCGACAAGTGTCGTGAGTGTGCTATCGGCGGCTGCCGATAAGTTGATGCAGGCTATCGAGTGCCTGACTGAACCACGAGCCAGTGGTGTCGGCTGTGCGTTTCCCGTTTTTGATAGGTTTCTGCGGCACGACCCGCCGTTTCATTCTAGAGGCCGCGTCTTTAAAGTTCGGATTTATACGGACAATGCGTTGATAGAGGGTTGACGCTTCTTCTCCCTCTCCGACGGATTCAAGGGTGCGTGCGAGCAAGTACTGCAAATTGATGACTTCATTGAGAGGTGCGGACTCGTCTCTCAAGGCAGTGCGAAACGCCTTGACGGCTGCATGGTGCTCCCCTATCTCCGCGTAGCAGAGCCCGGCTTGTGCCGAAGCCTTGAGACGGTACAATGGAGCCTGGCTCGCTCGGTCGAACGCTTCAATGGCTTCTTTGAAGCACCTCTCTTTTTTCAGATCCATTCCCTGGCTGTACAAGAACCCAGGGGAGAAGGCCGATTGGTTGACGCGGGGTTCCGGCGACGGTATGTCCGCCTGAAACGACGGAACGTTCAGCTGAGGCAGCAGAACAGGAACGGGAATTTCGTGTGGATCGTCTGCACAATCCGCCAGCATACTGAGTTCTTCTATCGCGCCAAGTGGAAGGATCCCTCCTCGGCTTCGATCGAGAGCCGCCTGGGCGACTAGCTTACGCGGGATGAAGCCGGTCTGCTCCGCGAAACCATACGTCAGTGAGACGTCGCAGATCTGATTGATCAGACGAGGGATGCCTTTGCTCAACCGATGCACAAGTGAGCACGCCTGAGTGGTGAATAAGCTCTGGTTGCCGCCGGCCTTCTGCAATCGATGACTTATATACTTACTTGTCTCTTCTTCAGTGAACGGTTCGAGGTGATGATCAACGACAATGCGTTGGGCGAATTGGGTCATGTCGATCCGTTGTAAGAGCGTGTGGAGGTCCGGTTGTCCGGAAAGAATGATTTGCAGCTTGAACGCCTTGCCATCGTTCAAATTTGATAGGAGCCGCAACTCCTCCAACAGCTTGGCCCCAAGGCTTTGAGCTTCGTCCACAATCAATACCACGCGACGGTGCCGTTTCGATTCCCGATGCAAAAACTCAGAAAACGTGTGATAGGCCTCCACGGGATCCACTCGTTTGTGGCAGAGGCCAAACGCAAGGAGAATCCATGGCAAGAGATGCTCCACCTCATAGCGAGCATTGGTCACAAAACCGATCGAGTATTTCTCGTGATGTTCTGCAATGAGCTTACGCAGGAGAGACGTCTTGCCCATTCCCGGCTCTCCGGTAAGGACCATGAAAGGCGCCTCCTTCATAAGGCCGTATTCCAGGAGGCTATAGGCGGTGCGATGCGTCGAACCAGGATAGAGAGATTCTCCATCCGGTAAGAGCGCGAACGGTTTGGTCCTAAGTCTGTAGAATGATTCGTACATGCAATGCTTGTGCTCTGCCCTCAGTGTGCTCCGAGCTACAGAAACAGGAGTTTCTTCATGCTAGCAGGGGTCGCAGCTAATTGTCCGGCCTTATTCAGCACCGTCCCCAACACGGGACGGGAATTCTTGACCAGAGACAAGGAGCGCTGTACCTCATCGGAGGTGGTTTTCCCCTCCTCCACGACAAGAAGAAGCGCGTCTATATAGGGAGAGAAGGCGATCACATCGGCCGTGTGGAGGAGCGGCGGAAGGTCGAAAATGACGATCCTCGCCGGGTAGCGATGCTTCAGCTCTTCGACCAACGCAAGCATTTTTGGCGACGTCAGGATTTCGGTAGAATTGAACACAGCCCGTCCTCCCGCCAGTAAAACAAAACGGCCGATTCCCGGATGCACCAAGAGATCTTCGAGCGGTTGGTCATCCAGCAGGTAGTCCGCGAGACCCGGGCAATCATCGAGCCCAAAAAATTCATGGACACTGGGGTTACGGAGATTGGCGTCGACGAGGAGTACAGTCTGAGCCGTCTCCATCGCAAGACTCACCGCCAAGTTCACCGCAGTCAACGTCTTGCCTTCACCATGTCCAGGACTCGTGACACCCAACACATTCCAGTCGTGTTCTCGAAGGCGCTGCATAACCTGTGTCCGCAAAATCTTGAAGGAGTCGACAAAAGGCCCCCTGTCATTAGGAGCCATCACTCGCCGCTGACGAAGTACAGCAAGTGGAATATTCAGCGATCTCGTCTTCGTATACACGATGGGCGGAGGCCACGCTTGGCTGTCGGCAGCTTTGCCGGCATGTGGCCTGGTACCAGACTGACCCTGTTGATCTTTATGGAGCTGCAGTGCCGTCCGAAATCGGTCCATATCTTCTCTCCTAAACACTAAAAGGTTGGAGGGTATATCCCGCGACTCCTACCTTTAAACTTCCTGCTTCACCTCTAGCCAGAACCTCATTCCCCCTACTGTACGCCAAACCGCCTGAGCGCGGCAAACCACAGCACATCTAACGGCACCACGAACACATGCAACAAAAAAATAATCGTCACGAGCGCCCCAATTCCGGCTCCCTGAAGGAGGCGCCGGCGTTTCACGGCGCGGGAGAGATCCTGTTCGTTCGGCATGAAGGGAATCATCGCCAGCGGGGACAATTGAGTGAGCCGCGCAAGCTGTTCTGGCGAGCGAATCGAATGATCAAGTGATTCTACAGCGGCACCGGTGCCGATGCCGCCAGCGAGGGCTAGGATAAATCCCAGAAGCACAATGGCGGGTCGATTGGGCTTGTCCGGCTTCTCAGGCAGACTAGGCGGATCGAGGAGCGAAAACCGTTCGCCTTTTTGCTGAACCTCTAAACCTTCAGAAACCTTGGCCTCCAGCAGCCTGGAGCGAATGTCCTGATACTTTAGTCCTGTCGTGTCTCGATCGCGCGTCAATACGAGATAGTCCGGCTCGATTCCCGTGGTCCGTTCCAAGCGTGTGGCGTAGTCCTGCCGTCGCTGCTTCACTTCCATACGGGCCTTCAGTAATGCCCCCAACGAAGAGGTTGCGGAATTCAACTGAGATTGGATGTTGATATATGCGGGGTTTTCCGGACGCTGGGTAGAATGCGTGCGGGGAGTTGCTTTGAAACGCAGAACTTCCTGCTCTAACGCTTCGACTTTGCGCTGAGTCCTCACGACATCCGGGTGATCTTTACCCATCCGCTCTAAATATGTAGCAAGCGTTGCGCGAGCATCCACAAGCGCCTTTGAGACTTCCTCATTGTCTGGGGGTTGACCGGTCTCTTTTTCCAGCGCCTCTATTTCCTGCTTCATCTTCATGATGTCTGGGTGGCTGGGAGCCAGATTGGCTGAAGCCCCTGTATACTCGGCGCGAAGAGCCCGTAAGCGCTCGACGGAGTCCAAAATACGTTCTCCAGTCACGGACATGATCGGCGTGTTCGGATTGATTGTGGCCAGTTCTCCTTCAAGGTAGTTTTTGCGTTCCTCGAGACTGCGAACCTGCTGATCGATGTCCGTCAATTCCCGATCAGCCTGATCCATCAGCTGCTGATTGAGCGACATCAGTTCCGGTAAGGCGCCCTTCGCTCGATGCTTGAGGGCGGCGATTTTATCATCCACCTTGCCAATATGTTTGGATAGATTGTCTGCCTCCTGTTGGAGGAACGACGTGGTTTCCTGCGCCTGCCGTTCTCGGCTCTTCAGATTCTCGCCCAGAAATAGGTGCGTCAGCTCGCTGGCGATCTTTTGGGCCAACTCTGGTGAGCTACTCTGGTACGCCACGGTAAACGCAATCGTGGCCTTTTGTTGGGTACGCTTGTCCTTGACGTCGGCGCTGATCACCTCGACCGCGATGTCTTTGGTGAACCGCTTCACGACTTCTTCAACGTGGTTGGATCGGTCCAGGCCCGCATAAAGATTGTATTGTTCCACGACTTTCCACAAGGTCGTCCGGCTCATAACTTGTTGCTTGATCGTTTCGATTCGCTGATCGGCATAACTCGTAATCGTCGAATGAACGAGTTCGGAGGGAATTTCCTGTTCTTCGATCAAAATGGTCGCCATGGATTTATAGACTGGTGGCCACAGGAACGCGACAGCAAGGCTGAGGCCCAACAGCACGCCACCAGTCAGGACAATCAGAGTCCGTCGCCGATGAAACATAGCCACGTAGTCCTGAAATCTCTGGACCGGTTCAGAATCTTGTGCGTGCAGCAGAGTAGCCATAGATTAAAAAGCTTAGTCGAAAAACGAGAGTTTCGGAGGATAGTACGTGAGCATAAACATTGTGGCATTGGACATAACCTCTGGTATCGTTTCTCCATTTGTCAAACGATAGGCATATGATAGTTCAAGCTTCCACCACTCCGAAAATTTCCAGGCGATCTGAGGTGTAGCAGTGTAGAGCCGTCTCTCTGAGAGAGTGCCACCCGTGGAACGTTCCGTGATACCTGAAACCCTAAACCCGTTCACGTCGAAAGATG
>JBDTPK010000095.1:0-8664 GCA_039932735.1 Nitrospirota bacterium | reverse complement strand
ACGACGCGCACCTGTTCTGCCGGCCGGATCAGATTGAAAGCGAAGTCAGCCAGGTTCTCGACTTCACGTTCTTTATCCTCGGCACCTTCGGCTTCACCGAATTTGAAGTGTATCTCTCGACCAAGCCGGAAAAGTCCGTCGGCTCGGAAGAACGGTGGGCTCAAGCCACCAGTGCGCTCGAGGCGGCATTGAAGGGACGAGGAGTCGCCTACAAGATTGATCCTGGCGAAGGTGTCTTCTACGGACCCAAGATCGACATCAAAATCAAAGATGCCTTGGGACGCTCCTGGCAATGTTCGACCATTCAAGTCGATTTCAATAATCCTGAACGGTTCGAACTCGGCTATATTGGGGAAGATGGAAAAATTCACCAGCCGATCATGATCCATCGAGCGCTGATGGGGTCAATCGAACGGTTCTTCGGCATTCTGATTGAGCACTTCGGCGGCGCCTTTCCAACCTGGCTCGCCCCGGTTCAAGCAAAGGTCATGTCCATCACGGACAACCAGCGGCCCTATGTCGCTGAGGTTGTGGCCCAACTTAAGGGGGCTGGATTTCGCGCCGAGGCAGACCTTCGGAATGAAAAAATAGGCCTCAAAATTCGAGAAGCAGAGAAGGCGAAAGTTCCATTTATGTTCGTGGTTGGCGATCGTGAAGTGCAGAGTGGGACTCTGGCGGTACGGGGCCGGAGCGGAGCCAACCTCGGTAGTATGACCGTTGCCGGAGCGCTCGACCTGCTCCGTGCGGACCACAAACCGGCAGGGCAGCAACATTCACTGACATAAAATAAGAGGTGTATTATCGTCCCCAAACTACGAGTGAACCGCGAAATCAGGGTGCGCGAAGTCAGGGTGATCGGTCCCGAGAGCGAACAGCTCGGCATTCTCCTCACGGCGGATGCGTTCAAACAGGCACAAGAAGGTGGATACGACCTTGTCGAGGTCGCGCCCACGTCAGTGCCGCCCGTGTGCCGAATTATGGACTACGGGAAATACAAGTTCGAGCTGAGTAAAAAGGACCACCAGAACCGGCGCCATCAAAAGTCGACACAGGTGAAGGAAATTAAGTTGCGCCCTCGGACCGATAAACATGACTTGGAGATCAAGATTCGTCAGATTAAGGGGTTTTTGGCCGATGGGAACAAGACCAAAGTCCTCTTAACGTACCGAGGTCGTGAGATGGCAAATCAAGAGATGGGGCGAACGCTCATGAATACGGTCATCGCGGGGCTGGGAGAGACAGGCACCATCGAGTACGCCCCGCGCATGGAAGGGCGAAGTTTAATCATGATTGTGGCGCCGAAATAAGACGCCAGCCCGAACGCTATTAGCCAAAGGAAACACCGGCATGAAGAACAGGAAAATGAAAACACATAGCGGAGCCAAAAAGCGGTTTGCCCGCACCGGTTCTGGGAAGTTAGTCAGGCGAAAGGCGGGGAAACGCCATATCCTCACCAGTAAGACACAGGATCGGAAGCGCCGATTAAGCGGCACGGTTCTCGTCGATAAGACCAAGACTCAGGCACTGGATCGCTTATTACCCTACAGTTAGTTGAGAATGTACGAGTCGCGTTAACCAATAAGGAGTATTGACCCATGCCTCGCGCAAAAGGTGGCCCAAAAACAAGACATCGGCGGAAGAAGCGGCTAAAACTAGCCAAAGGACAATATGGAGGGAAGAGTCGGCTGTTCCGTACCGCAACCGAATCAGTCGATAAGGGTCAGGCGTACGCCTATACAGGACGGAAAAATCGGAAACGAGATTTCCGGGTGTTGTGGATTGCGCGCATCAACGCGGCTGTTCGAACGCATGGACTGACCTATGGCCGGTTTATCAATGCCCTGAAGAAGGCCAATATTCTCTTGGACCGGAAGGTCTTATCCGATATGGCCATCAAGGACGCCACGGGATTTGAGCATCTGGTTGGTCTTGCCAAACAGCACCTTGCCCCTGCCGTGGCGTAAACGCGTTTGCCTACGGAGGATTCCATTCTAAAAATTGTCCTCGCAGGATGCTCAAAATGGCCGTCCAGCGCAGCCGTAGCGAGTGAGGAAGCGAGTCGTGCCCTTGCGGTATGTCGAGCCTCTGAGCGATGCGAGAACAAAGTTGGCGGACTTTTTCGGCATCCTGTTACGTCTTTAGGAATGCGCCGACGGGCGTATGCCTCCAGACCGTTCGGCTAGTTCCGTTAGATCAATTTCGAACGCGACAGCCGGAACACCGATCTGCCAGCGCTCGAGCACTTCGGGATGCAGTTCTCCAATCACACCGACCTGTTTCCCCTCAGACACAACTCCCCCCACCCGTCCAGCGAGAAACGAAGGATGCTGGATCGGTTCCAGGCTGTAGGCTTGGTTCATATAATAAAACAACGTGTCCAGGCAGGAGTGGGCCTCGGAGAAGTGGGCATCGGCATGGGCAATCATCCCGCCGAGTACTGTCACGGTGCGTGACCCGAGGGGCTGCGTGAGATCGCGGCGTGCCACTTCGCCGGCTTCGAATATCCGATGAGGATAAAACGCCCGATTCGATGCCGCCTCCACGCGAAGCAACGATGGCAGCATCCATTGTCGAAGTGCGGAAAAGCTCTGAGACATCACATTGTCCACTTCGACAAGTTGCCCCCGCTCAGTCCCTTCCAATCGCATTGCATCGCGCAGGTCCTGAGGAGAGCCAAGAATATTGGAAATGATTTCCTGAAATCCCATGCCGACCATGAGCGCTCTCACACGATCGGAGACCTCTTCGATGCGGGATAATCCCCCTACCGTAAATTGCGAGGGCATCACCGGCAAAAAGTCCCCGTACCCACGGCTGATCGCGACATCTTCGACCACATCCATCGCGTGCATCAGATCTTGCCGATAGAATGGAAGCGTCACCGTCACATGTTTGCCTTTCGTCGTTACCTCATAGCCGTAGGACGTGAGGGCCTTTGCGACTTCCCGGGCACCGAGCGGCTGCCCAAGGGCCTGTTCAATCGTACCAATGGGAAGCTTCCGTGACTTCTCAAGATCTTGCGGGGTCATGACCGCCATGCCAAGAGCCGTCTTATAGGGATATCGCACTTCAATCGGCTCAATAACCGCGCCACGATCTGCAAGATTGGCGGCAAAAATGTTGAGGGTCAGGACGACCATCGAAAGGTCCGTGCCGGTTACCTCGACGAAGAGGGCATCATCTCCCTCCCGCACTTCTCCCGTTTCGCGGCTATTGATGATTGGGGGAAAGGAGAGAGCCTGACGCTTCGCATCGCACAGAAAAGGGAGACGATCATGTCCCGCGAGAATCCCGCCGAACTCTAGACCCTTGGGATGGACGAGCAACATCTCTCCAAGCGTCATCACCGTATCCATCCCTAACGGCGTGAATGACGCTTCGTCAGGTTTGACCAAATCATAGGTGACAGGAAACTCGATCGTCGCGAGTCGATAGAGTCCGATCGACACGGTTCGCCGTTTACGGCCAAACATCTCCGCGAGTTTCTCTTGCGTTTGGATCAGCTGTGCGAGACCCTCCTGGGTCACGAGGTAGCCGGTTGCCGTGCAGGCCGCCACATAGGGCCTGACCTTCTCCAAGCCGGGAACCACATGCAGTCGCTTTGGCGATTGTGATTTGCACGTGAGAAAATCGTATGTCGCAAGAACACCCAGCCGCTTCACCCGAATTTGCCTGGCAATTCCTTCACAGCACCAGAGATCGGGACGATTGCTATCTTGCAGCTCGATTCGCAGTTCGCCGGTGTCAGGATTCTGTCCCTTCAACTCACCCTTCACAAGCATCAATGACTCTTCGAGCTGCTCGATGCTGATCGGTTGGGGAGCCTCTCCAGGCGCTGCGAGCAATCCCTCGAGATCCTGCTTTAACATGGTAATCGTGGGCATGTGAAACCTAGTAGCCCCCCCTGGTGGATCGAATGAGATCAAGATTGTCGGTGAATAACTCACGAATGTCATGAATGCCGAGCGCCACCATCGCCATCCGATCGAGTCCCAACCCCCATGCGATCACCGGAACGGTCACACCCAGCGGAAGGGTGACTTCTGGTCGGAACAACCCGGCTCCGCCAAGCTCCATCCATCCGAGCTTCGGATGGCGCACGTGCAGCTCGACCGACGGTTCGGTGAAGGGAAAATAGGCTGGAAGAAACTTCACTTCTTTGGCCTGCGCCACTTCACGTGCAAAGAGATTCAGCAGGCCAAGCAACGTGCGAAAGTTGATGTCTTCGCCGAGCACGATCCCTTCTACCTGAAAGAAATCAGTCGCGTGCGTGGCATCCACTTGATCGTAGCGGAAACAACGGGCGATGGAAAAATATTTCCCCGGCACGGCAGGGTGTGCCGCTAGCGTATGTGCCGAGACGGCTGTCCCTTGGCTCCTCAAGACCAGCCGTCGCGCGCGCCCCGCATCGAATGGATAGTTCCAACCAGTTGAACCGGTTTCACCACCGTTCTGGTGCGCATGTGCGACCTGGGACAAGAACGGTTCCTCAATCGACGAGGCATGGGTCGGCTCCTTGACGAAGTAGACGTCATGGATGTCACGGGCCGGATGGAACTGCGGCATAAAGAGGGCGTCCATGTTCCAAAATTCGGTCTCCACAAGCGAGCCCCGCATTTCCTGGAATCCCATGCTCACAAGTTGTGTCTTGACCGTATCGAGAAACTCGCGATAGGGGTGGCGTTTGCCAGGAGCAATTCGTGGCGCGCGGAGACTGATCGTGTATTTACGAAAGCGCTTCGCCCGCCAGCTCCCGTCTTTTAACAGTTCGGGCGTCAGTTGAGAGACCTCTTCTTCCGCGGTCCCTTCCCGAGAGAGCTGCTGGGTGGCTTCGATACCTGACAGGGAAAGCCTGAGTGCTCTGGCCACCCGATCATCGATTCGGAACGGTTCACGTGCATTCC
The DNA here is from genome assembly GCA_039932735.1 of Nitrospirota bacterium. Classification (GTDB taxonomy): domain Bacteria; phylum Nitrospirota; class Nitrospiria; order Nitrospirales; family Nitrospiraceae; genus Palsa-1315. Next base: position 3,760 of record JBDTPK010000095.1, on the reverse strand, counting down.
CTCGTTTAACAGCGTGGTCGTGAATGACCTGCTGTTGTGCTTCAGGAAACGCCCGCAGCTCACGAGGAGCCCCATGAAGCTGCTGCAGCAATCCCCTCATTGCTTCCGCCGTCTGGCTCGGTCGGCCGGTCGATTCGATGCAGCCGCCTTGAATGATGAGGAGTGCACCCTCTTTCTTAAGCCGTCCAATGGCACCGCTCACTTCCGTTGGTTCGAGTCCCTCCCTGGATTGAATATCCTGAATGGTCAGGCGCTTGCCGGTTTTGGCTGCATCGCGAGCGACAGACAGGACCCGTTCGATCGGCGAATACTTTTCAAAATAGAGTTCGCCGATTTTTGTGAGCGAAACAATCGGCGTCACGGTTTCGGTATCCACTGCGAGCAACGATTTGACGAGCAGCCATTCAACAGCCATGCTGAGCTGTGAGGATTCCAACCCCGTGGACTGCGCAAGCTGTTCTGTCTGGAGGATCACGGAGGGATTCGTCGCGAAGGTCGATAGGACTTTGACTTCGAGAGGATGGAGGCTATCGATGAGGGAAGAAATGTCCACCCGCGAGGCCTATCAGTGAGCGGAGACGCGTTGCGGCGTCGTGGAAAAATGTTGGCCGGCCGTGCGCATCGCAGCAATCGTTGCGGCATAGTCCTGACTGGAGAAAATGGCCGACCCAGCGACCAATACATCCACTCCGGCAGCCAGCACCTGAGCCGCATTGTCAATCTTGACTCCGCCGTCCACTTCGAGCAATGCACGACTTCCGATCCGATCGATCATGGCACGGGCTGAAGCCGTCTTCTTCAGACAGGACGTGATAAACGTTTGGCCACCGAAGCCAGGGTTGACCGACATGATGAGGACCAAATCGACATCGGGAAGAATTTCCTCAATCGTATTAAGCGAGGTGGCAGGATTCAGGGTCACACCGGCCTTGACGCCATGCTCCTTGATCAATTGCACCGTGCGATGGAGATGAGGACAGGCTTCCACGTGAACCGTGAGATAGTCCGCTCCAGCCTCGGCAAACTCAGCGATGAAGGCGTCGGCATTGGTGATCATAAGATGGACGTCGAGCGGTAATGTGGTAACTCTTCTGAGGGCGGCCACGGTCGGCGGACCGACGGTCAAATTCGGGACGAAATGTCCATCCATGACATCGATGTGCAGAAAATCGGCCCCCGCTCGTTCCACGGCTGCGACTTCCTCGGCTAGCCTGGCAAAATCAGCCGCTAAAATCGAGGGCGCAATAAGAATGGGGCGTGTCATCACAACATTTTCCTCAACCGTGCGGCGTAAAATCCGTCCATCGAGAATTGGTTACCTACTGTCGAGAGGGCACCTTGTTCGGTCACGAATCCCTGTGCCGCAGGCGGAAGCCACGGGGCGACGGATTCAGGGTGGAATTCCGCATGAGCACGGCAGAATCGCTCGATGACGTCTTCGTTTTCTTCCGGTTCTGTAGAGCACGTACTATAGACCAGCACCCCACCAGGCCGCAAGCATGGGGCAACCGCTTCGAGGATCTGACACTGGAGCGCTTGATGTCGAGAGAGCACCTGCTCGCCCTTCCGCCATTTCGCTTCCGGATGCCGCCGTAGCACACCGAGCCCGCTGCAGGGCGCGTCAACCAATATCCGATCAATCGATGGTTCGCTCACACTTGAATTCCTCACGGAGAGAGACCTTGCTGTCTCGATCATGGGACCCCATTCGCGTGGCTGTCGAATATCGGCGACCATTGGCACGACAATCTGGACTCCAAGCCGACGACAATTGCTTCGGACCAGATCCAGACGGGTCTCTTTCCGATCAATGGCATAGATAATCCCGTTGTTTTGCATCAGCGCAGCCACATGGGTCGATTTCCCTCCCGGCGCGGCACACACATCGAACACACTCTCGCCAGACCGAGGGTCGAGCAGAGGAGGAATTAATTGCGCGGCTTCATCTTCGACATAAAAGGCGCCCTCGTGAAACCCTGGAAGCGAAGTCACAGAGCCTCCTTCTTCAATCAGAATGCCGAACGGACTCACGCTGGTCGGCTTGGCTGTGATGCCGGCCTGGAAAAATGTGTGGAGAAGCGAATCCCTCGTCGTGATCAGCTGGTTCACCCGAAGGGTCAGCGGAGGTGCGACACTGACCCCCTCGCAGGCACGTTCCGCGGAAGCCAGTCCCAGCCGTCCCACCCATCGACGACTGAGCCAGTCTGGAACCGAGTACCGCACAGCTAGAGCCTGTGCGGCATCAAGATCCGTGCTGGGCCAAGGCTCAGCTGGATGGCGCAAGAGCGCGCGCAACACCGCATTGACGAACCCACTCCAGTCTCTGCCCACTGTGCCGGCAAAGGCCTTGGCCAGATTCACCGATTCATTGACGGCGGCAGACTGCGGAATGCGATCTAAAAATAGAAATTGGTAGGCGCCGAGCCTGAGCACCATCTGTACCGCGATGGGAAGCCGTGGAAGCGGCTTGTCCAAGACTGGTTCAAGTCGCCAATCGATAGTCGCACGCCGCCGCAAGACGCCATAGGTGAGTTCCACCGTAAGCGCTCGCTCCCTGCCATCGAACGAGCATCGCGCGAGTGCACGATCTAATAAAACATCGACCCCCTCCTCACTCTTGTCGGACTCCACCAATAACGAGAGTGCGATCGCACGGGCTGACAGTGCAGTCTGTGCAGTAAATAGAGATCGAGGACCAGACGCCATAACGGACTCAGGACGCGGACACTCCGATTGTTTGATGAATGGAAAGGACGCTAGGAAAGGGCTGGTCCCCCTAACTGCAATCCAACACCAATAGAATGCCCAGCCAAGTATTGAGAAACGGCCATTCGACGACTATTAGACGGTTGCAACTCCATCACCGCAAGGATTCCCTCCCCGGTGGCAACATGAAACGCCTCATTTGTGATGGCGACGACCACCCCCGGAGGCTTTGTCACCGGCCCTGGGAGTGCCAGGGCTCTCCAAACAATCCAGCGGTCACCTCCCGCCACAGTTGTATAGGCCCCGGGCCAAGGAGAGAGCCCGCGGACCCGGTTACCCAGAACGGCGGCCGGCAAGGCCCAATCGATCGCACCATCTTCTTTTTTCAGCAGCGGCGCTAACGTTGCTCGTGAAGAATCCTGCGGCCTCGGTACGAGGGTGCCGGCTTTGAGTCTGGCAATCGTCTCGACCAGCAGTCTAGCCCCCAGCTCAGCCAAACGTGGCGAGAGGGTACCGACGGTATCATCCGGCGTAATAGGGATGGCCTCTTGAAGCAACATGGCGCCGGTATCCATCCCCTCATCCATTAACATGGTCGTAATTCCTGTTTCCGCCTCGCCGTTGATGATGGCCCATTGAATCGGACCAGCACCGCGATATTTTGGAAGAAGTGACCCGTGTACGTTGACACAACCAAGCGAGGGAAGAGAGAGGATCGCCGGCGGCAAAATACGCCCGTACGCCGCAACGACAATTAGGTCAGGTTTCCACCCAGCCAAAGTCTGGAGAAACTCAGGATCCTTCATCTTGAGCGGTTGCAGCAGAGGAATCTGTTCTTGCCGGGCGCGGAGTTTTACCGGTGACGGGGCGAGGAAGTGCCCGCGCCCTTTCGGACGATCCGGTTGAGTAACCACGCCAACCACGGAATCGTCCGACCTCAATAAAGCCTCAAGCGCGGCAGAGGCAAAGTCCGGCGTGCCCATAAACACGAGTCGCATAGTATCGCTTTAGCATTGCAGGTGAGCGAAAGCAACTTGGATGAAGGGACGTTAGC
>JBDTPK010000094.1:0-8666 GCA_039932735.1 Nitrospirota bacterium | reverse complement strand
TGTGCGAGGATTTCGGCGTGAAGGGTCGCGGGGCATTTTACGAAAGTGCCGGATGCCTGCGTGACGTCATCCAGAACCACCTCTTTCAGATCGTCTCGCTGCTAGCCATGGAGCCGCCGGCGTATCAGGGCTATGGCGCCGTCCACAGCGAAAAAGCGAAGGTGTTTCAAGCCATGCGTCCTCTGCAGCCGGACGACCTGGTGCGCGGCCAGTACATCGGATACCGGAAGGAGCCGGGCGTGGCTAAAGACTCCGACGTGGAGACATACTGCGCCCTGCGGCTTTTCATCGACTCGTGGCGCTGGGAGGGGGTGCCGTGGTACCTGCGTTCGGGCAAGTGTTTGGCGGCAACTGCGGCCGAGGTCCTGGTGGAATTAAAGCCTCCACCGCAACGGCTGTTTGACGATTCAAGGTCGGTAGCCGGACGAGCCAATTATCTGCGTTTTCGACTCTCCCCCAACTCGGCCGTCGCCCTCGCAGCTCGCGTCAAGCGCGCGGGGAAGGAGTTCATCGGCGATCAGCGAGAACTCTACCTGCTCGAAGAGCAATCGGGAGAGGAAATGCCCTACGACCGGCTGTTAGGGGATGCCATGGCCGGCGACGGCGCACTCTTTACCCGTGAGGACGCAGTGGAGGCGGCCTGGGCGGTGGTGGATTCAATTCTGAAGACTCACCACCGGGTCCGCCCCTACCAGCGCGGCAGCTGGGGACCGAAAGAAGCCAATGGGCTCATCGGAGCAGACGGCCGCTGGCATAATCCGACACCGGAGAGGGCAAGAGCATGACCGGGTCGAACGAGGTTGTCGGCCATCTGCGACGTTGGAGCCCATCGATGATTGTGTTGGAAGGCGACGTGGTGTTTCAGCCGCGCCAGGAGCACTACGTACTCAAACCCTGGAATATCGCCGCCTACCCGTTGGCCAACCGGACGATCGAGTCCATCGGTGAATTAACCACTGTCGATTTGCCCGCGCTGCTGGGCGTCGCCGACGCCCACCTTGCGGAAGAGGAGGAATTATGAACGCGACACAAGAACTGCACGACCTTGGCCAAAGCCTCTGGCTTGACAACATCACGCGCGGGTTGCTGACGAGTGGCACGCTCGGCCGATATATCAGAGAATTCGCGGTGACGGGGCTCACTTCCAATCCCACGATCTTCGATCACGCGATCAAAGATGGTGACTTCTATGGTGACGCCATCCGTAAGAAAGCGTTCGCCGGCAAATCAGGCGAGGCCTTGTTCTTTGAACTCGCCTTGGAAGATTTGATTCAGGCGGCCGATTTGTTCCGGTCGGTCCACGATGTCACCGGTGGCATCGACGGTTGGGTGTCGTTGGAGGTCTCTCCCTTGCTCGCGGACGACACCGTCGCCACCATCACGGCGGCGGGGCAACTGCATGCGCGCGCGCAACGCCCCAATCTGTTCATCAAGATCCCTGGTACCTGCGCAGGCATTCCCGCGATCGAGGAATCGATCTTTGCGGGCGTGCCGGTCAATGTCACGCTGCTGTTCTCGCGTGAGCAGTACATCGCGGCGGCCGAAGCGTATATGCGCGGCATCGAGCGGCGAATCGCCGCCGGCCTCGATCCAAAGATCCATTCCGTGGCATCAATCTTTGTCAGCCGCTGGGATGTGGCGGTCAAGGATACGGTCCCGGCGCTGCTGCGCAACCGTCTTGGCGTGGCCATCGCCATGCGCACGTACAAAGCCTACCGCGATCTGCTGGCAGCCAAGCGCTGGCAGAAACTGGCTGCAGCCGGGGCCTGTCCACAACGCCTGCTGTGGGCCAGTACCGGTACCAAGGATCCCGCAGCCCCGGACGTTCTGTACGTCGAGGCGCTGGCAGCCCCGGATACCATCAACACCATGCCGGACAAAACGTTGCTCGCCTTCGCCGGTCACGGGAGAGTGAAGGACATCCTGCGCGTCGACGGTGGCGACGCCGAAGCGGTGCTCGAGGAATTTGCCCGCGCCGGCGTCAACGATGAGGCGCTGGCCACCGACCTCCAGCGCCAAGGTACCGCAGCCTTCGCCAAGTCATGGCGCGATTTGATGAACCAAATCGCTTTGAAGATCGGCGCTCTGGGAAAGGCCAGGCAAGCATGAGCAGCGCGAAGCCGACCACCCCATCGACCCAACAAGCACAGGTGCTGACAGAGCGTAGGGTGTGGAAATCTCTCACCGAGCACTACCATACGATCCGCGGACTGCATCTGCGGCAACTCTTTGCCGACGATCCTCGTCGGGGTGAGCGCCTGACCGTCGGAGCCGCAGGCATTTACCTCGACTACTCGAAAAATCGTATCACCGATGAAACGATTCGGCTGTTGGTGCAGCTTGCCGAGGAGTGCGGTCTGCGTGAGCGCATCGCCGCGATGTTCCGCGGCGAGAAGATCAACGTGACGGAACAGCGCGCGGTCCTCCACACCGCATTGCGTGCCGACAAGCACGAAGAGATTGTGCTCGATGGTCAAAACATCGTCCCCGAAGTGCAGACGGTGCTCGACCGCATGGCGGGATTCTCACGTCAGGTGCGCAACGGCCAGTGGCTCGGACACACCGGCAAGCGGATGCGCCACGTCGTCAATATCGGCATTGGCGGCTCCGACCTCGGTCCGGTGATGGCCTTCGAAGCACTGCGTCATTACAGCCAACGCGACATGACGTTCCACTTCATCTCGAACGTGGACGGCACCGACTTTGCAGAAGCTACGCGCAACCTCAACCCCGAAGAGACGCTGTTCATCATCTGTTCGAAGACATTCACGACGCTCGAAACCTTGACGAACGCCCACACCGCCCGCGCCTGGACTATGCGGCAGCTCGGAGATGAGCAAGCGGTGCGCAAGCACTTCGTTGCCGTGTCGACCAACGCCGAAGAAGTGTCGAAGTTTGGTATCGACACGACGAACATGTTCGGGTTCTGGGACTGGGTCGGCGGCCGGTACTCAATGGACTCGGCCATCGGCCTCTCGACCATGCTCGCGGTCGGCCCCGACCACTTCCGTGCGATGCTCGCCGGCTTTCACGCGATGGATGAGCACTTCCGCACGGCTCCCTTCGACCGCAATCTACCGGTGCTCATGGGTCTGCTCACCATCTGGTACAACAATTTCTTCGAGGTCCAGACGGTTGCAGTGCTGCCCTACGACCACTACCTCAAGCGCTTCCCGGCCTATCTCCAGCAATTGACGATGGAGAGTAATGGCAAGCACGTCACGCTTGGCGGCGCAGGCGTCGGGTATCAGACGGGGCCCATCTACTGGGGCGAACCGGGCACCAACGGCCAGCACTCGTTCTACCAGCTTATTCACCAGGGGACAAAGCTGATCCCCTGCGATTATATCGGCTTTTGCCAGACGTTGAATCCGATCGGCCATCAGCATGACATGCTGATGGCGAATCTCTTCGCACAGACCGAAGCGCTGGCCTTCGGCAAGACAGACGAGGAAGTCAAAGCCGATGGCATACCGAGCTGGCTGGTGCCACACCGCGTCTTTGAAGGCAATCGCCCAACCAACACTCTACTCGCCGAGCGTCTGACGCCGGAGACGCTCGGGGCGTTGATCGCGCTCTATGAACACAGCGTCTTCACGCAAGGCACGATCTGGGATATCGATTCATTCGATCAGTGGGGCGTTGAACTGGGCAAGGTGTTGGCGAAACGTACGCTTGTCGAACTTGAAAGCGCTGGAGAGCCAGCACTCGAGCATGACAGTTCGACCAACGCGCTTATCCGGCGCTACCGACGCTTCAAGAATGGACATCCATGAATATGTGTTGCCACCTCAATCGAACATCGACACGTGCGAGCGTCGTAGGTGGCGAGTGAGTAACGCAAAAGTGAGTTCCCTCGCAGGCAAATCAGCCGACCCCTCAATGTTGGTGAACGTGCCCAAGCTTGTCACGGCCTATTATACCGACAGACCTGACCCTTCAGTGCCGGAACAACGAGTGGCGTTCGGCACCTCAGGACATCGTGGCTCCGCATTCGACACGTCGTTCAATGAATGGCACATCCTCGCCATCAGTCAGGCCATTTGTCTATACCGGGAGCAGCAGAAGATCGATGGTCCGCTGTTTCTCGGCATGGACACGCATGCCCTCTCCGTACCGGCTCTGGCCAGTGCGCTGGAGGTGCTGGCGGCCAATGGAGTGGACGTCATGCTTGCCGAAGGGGACGACTACACCCCGACTCCTGTCATTTCCCACGCGATCCTGATCTATAACCGCGGGCGCACGACAGGACTTGCCGACGGCATCGTCATCACGCCGTCGCACAATCCGCCCCATGATGGCGGCTTCAAATACAATCCACCGCATGGCGGACCGGCTGAAGGTCGCATTACCGACTGGATCGAAGCGGAAGCCAATGCGCATCTCGAGGATCGTTTGCGCGGTGTCAAACGTATTCCTATTGAAAGAGCGCGTCATGCCTCCACGACCCACAGACACGACTACCTGAATGCCTACATCGGCGACCTCGGCCATATCATCGACATGGCCGCCATTCGGGCGGCAAAGATCAGTCTCGGCGTGGATCCGCTCGGGGGAGCCGGAGTTCATTATTGGGGTCACATTGCCGAGCGCTATGGGCTGAACCTGACCGTCATCAACGAGATTGTCGATCCCACCTTCCGATTCATGACGGTGGATTGGGATGGTCAGATTCGGATGGACCCGTCCTCGCCCTATGCCATGCAACGGTTGATAGGGATGAAGGACCGCTTTGACCTGTCCTTCGCTTGCGACACCGACCATGACCGGCACGGGATAGTCACAAAGAATGAGGGGTTACTGCCCCCCAATCATTACCTGTCTGTCGCCATCTACTACCTCTTCCAGCACCGACCGAAATGGAGCAAGAAGGCGGCGATCGGCAAAACCGTTGTCAGCAGCCAGATGATCGATCACGTCACAGCGAAGCTGAGCCGGACGCTCTACGAAGTGCCGGTCGGTTTCAAATGGTTCGTGGAGGGTCTGCGTGACGGCTCGCTGGGCTTTGCCGGAGAGGAGAGCGCTGGGGCGTCGTTCGTCCGTCTGGACGGCAGCGTGTGGACGACAGATAAAGACGGCATGGTTCCGGCGTTGCTTGCGGCGGAGATGACTGCGCGCATGGGCCGCGATCCCGGTGAACTCTATCGTGAACTTACGCGCGAGTTCGGCGAACCGGTCTATGACCGCGTTGAGGCGCCAGCCACTCCGGATCAAAAGGAACGGTTAACCAAACTCTCATCCGAGCAAGTGACGCTCACCGAGCTGGCGGGCGAAACCATCCAGACCATTCTCACCCATGCGCCGGGCAACGGCGCGCCTATCGGCGGGGTCAAGGTGATCGCGAACAGTGGATGGTTCGCGGCGCGCCCATCTGGGACGGAAGACATTTACAAGATCTATGCGGAGAGCTTCCGGGGGGCGGATCATCTGCGCCGTATCCTGGCGGAAGCCCAGACCATCGTCAACGAGGTTCTGACGACAGGGACTCCACACACTCACACGTCGTCCTGATCGGGGGATGCATGACGAACTCTCGTGAACATCAGCCGCCAAGCGATCCGTTTGAGCGGAACCTCAGCAGTGCGGACGATCGCCTCCGCTCGAGCAAATGGCTGCCTCCGCGTGAAGGCATCGTGCCCCACATCCGTATTGGAAGAAGATGGTTCAGTATATTGTGGGTTATACCGCTTGCGTGTGTTGTTCTGATCCTCGGGATTGCCGTCGCGCAGGAATTGCGTACCATCCCCGCTGTGCAGGGATTTCTTGTGCGCTACCCAGGCATTCCTGCCTCCGCGCCGGCGGTTCATTCGGGCTTTCCGCTGTGGCTCCGGTTGGAGCACTTCTATAATCTGTTCTTCATGACCTTCATCATCCGCTCGGGCATTCAGATTCTCGCTGATCACCCACGGCTGTATTGGAAACGAGATTGCACTCCGGGCACAGAATGGTTTCGCTTTCAAGATGAAGTTCCGAAGGACCGGATTTGGACATCCAAGGATGACGCGGTGACGATCCCCAAGTGGCTGGGCATTCCGGGGATTCGCCACTCGATAGGACTCGCGCGCTGGTGGCATTTCTCCTGCGATTTTTTATGGTTGATGAACGGGGCGCTCTTTTATGTGTTGCTGTTCACGACCGACCAGTGGCAGAGGCTGGTGCCCCTCTCATGGACGGTTTTCCCCCACGCCCTGTCAACGGCGATTCAGTATGCATCGCTGCAGTTTCCGTCCGAATCGGCCTGGACTCATTACAATGGTCTTCAGCAATTGACCTACTTCGTCACCGTGTTCGTGGTCGCGCCTTTGGCAGTCATCACCGGCGTGATGCAGGGTCCGGCGATCGCGAACAAGCTGGGGTGGTTTGCGAAAATCCTGAATCGGCAGGCGGCGCGGACGATCCATTTTTTTGTGCTGTGCTGGTTCCTGCTTTTCATCTTTGCGCATGTGACGCTGGTATTCATCACCGGCATGCGACAAAACCTGAACTTCATGTTCGCCGGACGGAATGACCATTCCTGGGAAGGCGTGCTGATGTTCTGCATCGCCATGGTGGTGATGGTCGTGTGCTGGGGGCTCGCGTCACCCCTCACGATCAACTATGCTCGTCTGGTGCAGAAGGTCGGACAAACTATGATCGGTCCCATCAAGGGCTTGGCTGAATGGTGGGATCCGAACACCCAGTACACCGAACAGGACATCTCGCCGCACCTCTGGATCAATGGCACTATGCCGCAGTCCGATGCCTTCAATCTGCTTGCGAACGACAACTTCACGAACTACAGGTTGCGGGTGTACGGGATGGTCGATCATCCCAAAGAGTTCTCCTACGCGGAGCTTAAGGCGATTCCAAAACAAGAACAGATTACTGCGCACTTTTGCATTCAAGGGTGGTCTGGCGTCGCCAAGTGGGGTGGCGTTCCGATGCGGCACATTCTCGACATCGTGAACCCGAGGGCCAATGCTCGCTACGCGGTCTTTTACTCATTCGCCGAGGGTGCCGAAGGCGGTCGGTACTACGATGTTCACACGATTCAGAACATGAAGCACGCGTTGACCCTGCTTGCCTATGAGTTGAACGGAGCGCCGGTCAGCGTCCTGCACGGAGCGCCGCTTCGACTGCGATGCGAGAACGAGCTGGGCTTCAAGATGGTCAAATGGATCGAAGCCATCGAGTTCGTGCACGATTTCGCTCACCTGGGCGCCGGCCAAGGCGGGTATAACGAAGATCATGAATTCTACGGGTATCGCATGCCGATTTGACGCCCGGGTGTGCGGGTTGAACTTTCTCCTGGATATGTCAGGGGTCACTCGCACGAGTACAAGTTTCAGATGATCGACGAGGACGTGGTTAGGGTGCTCAACGAGTTTGGGATTCATCAGTGAATTCGATGTGCCCCGTGCGTTGGAAGCCGGTCAGGATCTTTCCACGCTGACCGCCGAAGACCTCATGGTCCACGAGCGAATCGCCGTCACGTCCGAGTCCACCATCGAAGACGCCGTGAAGATGATGGAGGAGAAACACTTGCTGAATCTTCCCGTGAAGCAGAATGGCAGAGTGGCCTACTCCGTCACGCGACACGACCTCCTGCGGGCCTGGATCGAACTCGGCACGTCGGGAGAAGATTAACGAGCGACGCTCTCGCTCCTGGGTGCGGCAAATCGGAATCGGGAAATGTTATATTCACTTCAAAAAGAGAGGTTTGTGATGAACAAGATACACCTATTGAGCGGGGTTGCATGTGTGAGTGTGTTCCTGGCCACGGGAGCCGTGGCGGAGATCCTCGGGGTGCAGCCTGGGACCTCGGCGAATCCCAAAGACAATGTTCCCGCGGAGATTCAACGAAGCACTCCGGGCGGAGGATCCTTTAGTCCTGGAGGTACTGGTCCTGGGGAGCGAGGTGACGCGTTAACGGGCGGCATGGAACAGGAGAAACCTGAACTTGTGACCCGCCAAGCGTTGGAACGAAACACTTGACGAAGGGAGACGCGGTGATGACAGGCATGAACGATGAGGCTTGGATCAAGGCCAATATTGAAGTGGTCGACAACTACTTGAAAGGCGAATTCGTGAACTTTGCGATTGCGCATCAAGCCGACAACACGCGCACCCATACCGTTACCGTTGATAATGGGAAGAAGCGATTCAGGTTGTTGGTTGGATGGCCCATCTTCGTCGAGAGACAGTTGACTCCAGCGAGAATTGCCCGCGGATTAAGAAACGAACACGTAGCGGAGAAAATGCGTCTCCATGGAGAGGACGGCTACCACTGGACGCCTTTACATGAGGACACGACCCAGCCCGGTGGCCTGTAAAAGGACGGGCTCGTTCACTCGGGCAAAAGAAGGTCTCTGAATGTGACGATCAAGAAGAAAGCATGCGTGACTGTGACGGTGCCTCTTGCATAACAACAGCGAGAGGAGAGCGCGGATGAATTCCAACCCCATCATCAGTTCTGACGATTCCACGCTGGCTGATCTTACCGCAGTTCGACAACATTGGTGGTGGGTCCTGGCCTCGGGCATCGCCTTCATCGGTCATGGCTCCATGCCCTTTGTCTCTTCGGTTCTGGTGCCACTGGCGTCGGTCTTCGTGGTGGGGTGGGCTCTCGTCTTCGGCGGGCTCTTCCGGATTTTCACGGGCACGATGCTTCTTCCCCCTGGTCGGAC
>JBDTPK010000093.1:0-8686 GCA_039932735.1 Nitrospirota bacterium | reverse complement strand
ATTCATGGATAATTTCCTATTGTGAGTTAAACTGCTTGAAAGTGGCCCGAGAACCGGTCCAGTAGCGTCGAACTGCCAATCAATTGTTCTCCTGTTTCGGGAAATCGGCTCCGCGGGAAACCAACTCCCATTCCGAGAACTCCTTGCTCAAGGTTCTGAGTTTGGCCGTCGCGGCTTCGTAGGCGTTGTTGCCCAGCAGCAGACGGTGGGGAGGATTTGGTGACTCGACCGCCCGGACGATCGCATGGATGGCTCGCACCGGATCGCCGGCCTGCTTGCCGGAGTCGGCGCGAATTTCGGTGCGCCACTCGCCCGCGGTGCCAGCGTAGTCGTCGATCTGGAGTTTGCTTTCATTTGCGGAGCGTCCGGCCCAATCGGTGCGAAAGCCGCTCGGCTCGACGAGCATGACCTTGATGCCCAGCGGCTCGACCTCCTGCCAGAGCGCTTCGGACAAACCTTCGACCGCGAATTTCGTCGCGTTGTAGTATCCGAGCGCCGGGAAGCCACACAGCCCGCCGATGGACGAAAAATTAACGATGAATCCTTTACGGTGCTTCCGCATGCCCGGCAACGCGGCGTGGATCATCCGACTCACACCGAAAACGTTGATCTCGAACATCCGGCGCACCTGCGGTTCTTCACTCTCCTCGACGGCTGCGAAATAGCCGATGCCGGCGTTGTTCACGAGCACGTCGATACAGCCGAATTGTTCCTGGGCCGCCTTGATGGCCGCGTCCACCTGAGTCTGATCCGTCACGTCGAGTTCGAGGACGAGGGCATTCTCCATAACGGCAAATTCCTGCACCTCGGCGGGATTACGGGCAGTCACTACTGCCCGGTAGCCGCACTTCAGGACATGAGTGGCGAGTTCTCGGCCGAAGCCGGTCGAGCAGCCGGTGATGAACCAGACGGGTTTTTCGGCGATCACGGACTTGTTGGTCGTTGTCATTTTGGAATTTCTTGAGTTTCGGGCTGTCTGTCCGAATCGGCCAATACCTTGTTTCTTGGGGAGCGATACCTTTGGGCTATGGAGCCGCCGCTCGAAGTAAATAGAGTCTGGATTTTTCAATGACGGCGAAAAAAGCGGACTTCAGCCCGGAGTCGTTCCACCTCATCGAAAAGCTCGAACATCTCTTTGATCCAAGCCAAGTCGGATTTGTGAGCGGCTCGCATGTCCTCGATTCGCCGAAAGGCGCAAATAGCCTCCTCGGTGAACGCCATAACCCCGTTCGGCGGCTGATAGATCGGCCGGACAAGCCCATGCGGCAATAGATAAGAATCGAACGACGAGAAACTGCTGCGAGACGAGCGGCAACGTCGAGGCTATACAGCGCTTGCGGGTCCGTCTCATATACCACCAGCGAACGGTTCTGCGAAAGTATGAGAGCTTCGCTCACAATCATGTGGCAACCCTCGGGTTGAATGTAGATTCAGCGGCCAATTTTTCCCAAAGGACTTTTTGCTCCGTGGTGACCTGCGAGGGAATCTGAATCTGTACAGTGCCGCGCGGAGTCTCGTCGCATCATTCGAGGCGGGCTCGGAGTCGGCGACAGTCGGATCCTGCAAACCCTTCGACGGTTGCTCGTTCAATCTGGTCGTTTCCATGCCGTTGGAGTTCATCCGTTGAAGTTTCGTGTGTCTTGATAAGATTCACCGAGTGCCGGTAAATGGTATTCGTGTGCGTTCTGGATGGTTTCCTTGGTCACCTTTACAAAAATTTTAGAACCATCGTAGTCGATGCAGTCGATCTGCTTCGGTGATAGCGCGATCTCCTTCCCAGCGAACCAGTGGCCGGTATCGACGACCACATGACGAATCGCCCAACTTTTATCATCCATGATGAAGTCGGTCACATGACCGATCTCTCCTTCGTCGGTGTGGATTTGATAGCCTGTTAGGGCCTGCGTGCTTCGCAGATGAGGATCATCGCCGTCATGGCGATGACTGCCGCAACCAACCGCTTCAGTCGGCATAAGGCCCGGCTGCGGAGCCATCGGAAATCCAGATACACCCCACATACCGCCGCCGTCCCAATATGACGGCCAACCGTAATAACGATAATATTCCTCCTCGTATTGCCGGGAGACCGGTTTGTGGGACTCGATTGCGGGACTGTCCTCCATCTGCTGGCGGCTCAGATTCAGCAGAAGGCTGTCGCCGTCTTGAAAAACGGATCCGAAGGCATGAGGAGAGAGGAGAACCAATCTCCCCTTCAACCACGATCCAGTGTCCGCGACGACATATCGGACCGCCCAGTGCTGATCATCAAAGTAGAAGTCCTTGATAGTGCCAGCGTTGCCATCGGCCGTGCCGAGTTCTTTTCCATAGAGCTGATTGAGGCTTCTTAACATAATGTCATTGTTGCTCGACTGAGCTTGTTCACGGTCTTCCGAATTACTTTTTGGCGGCTTGGAGCATTTGATCATGCGCGGCTTGCGAGATTTGATAAAAACACCGAACCAGAATATAAATATATCCCTAGAAATTCCGAGGCTTCCGTTAAGGTACGGTCGCCGTTCACGTTCAGGTTATTCATTGCTGGATGTATTGCTAAAATAGGAATGTCCGCTCGAGTATTACCTCCGGAAGAACACCGACCCTCCTGTTTTCCGAAGGGACTTTCTTTTCCTGAAAATACGTTACTGCGTGCAAAAAGAATGAACCAATACCTTGTTTCTTGGGCGCCGATACCTTTCAGCTATCAGGTCACCCGAACCAGTCCGCTTCGCGCGGGCCGATCCCTCAAAGATCCGACATCACCTCTGGCGAAAATGCGGCGCGCAGGGCGTTTAGTAACGCCAGCATGTCGATAATTTCCTGCAAAATCGTTCCTTCCACAGCGCTCCAACGGCCGGTAGCAGCGAACATCATCAACACCAAACTAAGTCCGCCGCGTTGTCGGGCTGGCTGCTCATATCGAACAGTAGGAGCTTCTGCTTTGTAGGCGCTATGAGGGGTTGACCTTGCGGCAACTCATGAGGGTACCTGTGGCTAGCACGATCATGCGATGTGGTGTTTATTCGTTCGATAGCCAAACCACAACATCCGGCTCAACTCGAGGTGGATGCTCCGGCTTTTCCGCCGCATAACCGATGATCAACGGCGCAATTGCCGTCAGATTTACCGGGATTCCCAGTCTGCTTTTGGTTTCTGGGAGATGCAGCCAAGGCCAAGCCAGCCCGATCGGGCAGGTGCCGAAGCCCTGCTCGTAAGCCGCCAGCATCAAGTTCTGCGCCGCCATCCAGCAATCTCCCGCCGGGTTCGCTCCTTCAGATTTGGCCAGAATTACTATCAATGTTCCGGCATTGTAAAACATGTTGAAACTGGGGTCGGTAAGATGCTCATCCATCCTCGACGACCCAGGTTGCGAGAAATCAAGACCTTTCAGAGATTCTTTTTTAGCGTCGTCGGAATAACTTTTTAATCGTTGTTTCCCTTGAAAAACGGCAAATGCCCACGGCTGCTGATTGACGGCGCTGGGGGCCTGAACGGCCGCGTGTAAAATCTTCAAAATTTTGTCTCGAGGCACTTCCTGCTCCGTATAACTCCGCACCGCTCGTCGGCCAAAAATCGCTTCGCTCACATTCATATTCATTATTAAATTATTTGTTTTGATCTGCCCTCATTGCACCCTGATTTTGAAATATTAATCGCGTTGCACTGGTGCCCGGAAATCGTCAGGGCTCATCCGCGGTTGTGAGAATATTCAAGCCCGAGGGGCTGCGAGTGCTCTCGCTGACTGGCGCGTCGGTGAGGATGAGCGTGGCGCCGGGACAGATTAGCCTCCGGACTTCGATCCGAAATTGTGGATCCACGGTAATTTTTTTCACGAGCTTTTCAATGTTTGGCGCACGACCACCAACGCTCACCGTCGAAAACCACGCATGTCGTCCTTCGGCATCAACCTTGGTCAAAGCGGAATAGACATATGAGCCCTTCACCCTCGGCAAGCCATCGATGGGTGCGCGCCCGATTTCGATCCCATTTCGATAGACGTAGGCCACATGATCGGCGCCGCTGAGAATGATGGAAACCGGCCCGGCCGGCGCTTTCTCGGGTCTCCAGATCACGCCCCGGGGTGGAGTCAGCTCGATCGGCGAGGAGCCGAAGAGCAGCCCGGACTCGGAGATGTCGCCAAACGCGGATTTCTGGTCGGTGACGATGACGGTCGTGCCGTTGTGCGTGACGGTGTAAAGCTGCCGCGCAAAATCCAGAGGGATTCGCACGCAGCCATGCGCGGCAGGGTAGCCAGGGAGATTACCCGCGTGGATGGCGACCCCTCCCCACGTGAGCCGCTCCATATAAGGCATCGACGCGCCCTTGTAGATGGTAGAGATGTGCTTCACACTCTTCTGTAGAATCGTGAAGACGCCGGTCGGCGTGCGATGGCCCGCCTTTCCCGAGCTGATCGTCGAGCGTCCGATGCGGACGCCATTCCGATACACATAGAGCTTTTGCTCGGCGAGGCTGACGATGATGACCACTGGCCCTGTAGGCGAAACCTCCGGCTTCCACACATACTGACCCAGCTTGATAATGGGAGTGAATGCAGCGACAGGCTGCCCCTTGGTCATGGCTTCGACGTGTTCCGGGCTGCCTAGAGAAAGTGACAGGACGGTGAGAATGAGCATCAATGGTTTCATAAGTTTTGAGTGGCAGAGGGAAGGCTTTCGGGTGGCTTGGACGCGTCGATGTAGATGTAGATTTGCTGGCCGACGAAGATCGAAAGAGGAACGCCGCGCTCGAAACTGAAAATGACCTGGAGAACGCGCGTATACGCGCTCTGTAATCTCTCCGGTGAGCGCAATCCCGCGAACCGTATTCGCATCGCGCTGCGCCAGCACTTCGATAAAAATTTCCTGTTTTTCGCCTGCGCGCAGCACGGTGTAGATCGTCGGCAAAAAACGGTCGTCGAAGCGAACATCCACGACACTGCCGCGCACGGAGATGATCGAACTAGGATTGGCTTTTGCTTTCATACTGCGATCCCCTTGTATTGCGTCGGCGCAGCGTCCGCAGGCGCGCCAATTGGAAGTTTTTTTGGAATGAAGAGGCTCGCGACTCCGATCCGGCTGTCGGCCATTCCGTAATAGATATCGAAGCGGTCCGGTGTGCCTAGATCGTCGCGCCGGTCGATGCCCGTCGGGAACACCACGTTGGCGATCGTTCCTCGGAGTTCTTCGGGCGATTCCGGCGTCAACACCGGCTTCGGCGAGCGGTAAAGAATCCTCTGCGGATGCTCCTTCGAGAGCACCATCAAGCCTGCCGAATAGCAGAGCTGGCGGCCGTTTTTCTCGGGTTCCGCCGACTTGCTGACGCCATGATAAAGGACTAGCCAGCCATGCCTACATAAGATCGGTGGAGTGCCACCGCCAATCTTCAGCCGTTCCCAAGGCGAGATGGGAGTCGCGAGCCGATGATGCGAGTTAAACAGTCCGGGATGATGTGCTGCAAAGCTCTTCGGTGGCATTGGACAATAAGAAATCCAGATGCTTTCGTGCTCGCGATCCACCACTCGGGACTCGCCCTCGCAGGCGGTTTCCTCGGGGCGAGTGCCTGGAAAAAGCGGGCGGTGAAGCATGGCGAGTTGCAGCTTTCCCGCATGATTCGGAATGGCGATGGGAAAGACGCTGGCGTCCTTGTTATCCACGTGGACGAAATCGATACCTTGAAAGGCTTCAAACCTGGCCAACCCAATTCGCTCCCAGCGAAACAAGTCTTCTGACATCGCAAGCGCGATCCGAGGACCGTTCGACGAAAGTGCCGCATAAGTCATGACGTAGTGCCCAAGCGGCTCGACATACGTTACTCGTGGATCCTCGCATCCGCCACAACCTCCGGGCAACCGCTCATAATCTGCCTCCGGCTCCAGCGCAAGGCCAAGCCGCTCCACGCCGGACGGATCACCCGCTTCATTAAACTTCACGCGAGCAATGCCGATGCGCGAATAGTTTCCTTTCGCGACGAGGCGCGGAAAAAGGTAAAGCTCCCCGTCGGGACCGCGCACAGCCGCTGGATTAAGCGTCCCTTCGACCTCCTGCGGATTGCCTGGCTCCGGCTCCATGAGCAAGCCAAGCCGCTTCATTCTAAAGCCGCTCATCGCTTTTCCTCCGTGCTATCGAGGCACGCGAGAATCGTTTCGATGACTCGTTTCGTTTCGTCGGGATCGCGCACTTGGATGGACCGGGCACCGGCCTCCTTCGCGGGATAGTCGTTGCCACCAGGAAAGAGCGCGTCGCCTACGAAGATCATCTCCGCGATCGCGATGCCCAACGTGTCGCGGAGCTTGCGAATTCCGTAGGCTTTGTCGATACCCGGCTTGGTGATATCAATGGAGGTCGTGCCACCGAGGCGCACGGAGAAATCGGTAAGTGCTTGATCGAGGCGCGCCTTTATATGCTTGCGCTTGGCAAAATCCGGATCCCACTTTTTCTTCGCGTCGAGGGGAGCCTGCTGCCCGAGGGCCGAGAACGTTATCTGGCTACCGCGATCTTCGATGGTCTCACCCCAAGTCTGATGGGCGGCAAACCCGGAGGCATCGACGGCTTGTTCGAGAGCGCTGGTGATCCTTTTCTTCTCCGTCGCGCTGAAGTCCTCCGAATAAAGCAGCTCCCAACCGGCGCGATACTGGTAGAATTTCGTGCCGCAGGTGGGGAGTATCGAGAGGGCGTCTAGGCGCGCGTCCCCGGGAAGGCGGGAGAGAACTTGCTTTTCAAATTGCGGCCATGCGCCGCCGGAAATCACCGCGACTTTCTCGATAATGAGCAGCGCGTCAAGCAGCGTGGCCATCCCGGCATCGAGAGGTGATTTGCTTTCCGCCAGTGTGCCGTCCAGATCGAAGACGATGAGCTTTTTCATGGATTGGACAGACCCTCCGGGAAGAAAATCTCCAGCAAAGTGACGACACCACGCGGCTGGCATAAACATGTACCGATCTCAGCCGGCAGGAGCATCACGTCGCCTTGGCGGAGGGCATACTCGTCGCCCTCGTATTCCACGTGACCATCGCCCGCGAGACACACGAGCACCTGTGGGGTTCTCGATGCGCCAACCTCGAATGGTGCGTCCCCGCGGAACCGGCAAACCTCAAAATGTTTGCAAGCGAGGATCCGCTCTAGAAACACGGGCTTTACCTCGTCCACTATCGGTGAAACCGGTCCGATCGCGACCTGCGAAAAATCTAGACACGCCATTGCCCGGTCGACTTGTAAGGGACGAGGCTGACCGGTCTTTGCATCGACGTGGTTCCAGTCGAAAAGCCGAAACGTCACGTCGCTGTTTTCCTGCACTTCAAAAACTACGACATCGCCCAGTGAGTGAACCGTCCCGGCGGGGATAAGAACGCTTTCACCGGCCTCCGGACGGAAGCTAGCGATGTGGTCCGCGACCGTCCCGCTTTTGAGCGCCCGCCACAGATCGTCCGGCGAGTTGTGTGGCTTTAGTCCCGCGTAGATACGCGCCTCGGCTCCTACCTCCAGCACCACCCAAGCTTCGGTCTTTCCGGTTTCACCCAGAGGAATGCAGTTTGTTTGGATATCCGAGGGGTGGACCTGAACAGAAAGGGTGTCACGCGCATCGAGTAATTTCAGCAACAGCGGAAAACGCCGAAAGCCTCCGGACAGGCGTCCCATCATCAGCTCCGGAAATTGTTTGAGCAATTGCCCGAGCGTACGACCTTTGAGTGGTCCGTCCGCGACGACGCTGGCATGATCTTCTCGATCGCTCAAAAGCCACGCCTCTCCAATCGGGCCGTCGCCAGGCAGCGGAGCGGTCAAAAAGTGGGCCAGGCGTCGTCCACCCCACAGCCGATACTGGTAGATCGGCTCGAATCGTAACGGATACAGTGCAGGTTGATTCGTGGAGATCGCTTTCACATGCTCTTTTGTTTGCCCGGGATCTCGGCGACTAATTCTTCCTGTCGTTCGATCCTTCGTGCTTTCAGATCGTCGTCGTGGTGCGAACGATCCGCTGGCTCGAACGGCTTATTCGAGGCGGCGTTCCACAAGGCGATGATTGCGACCTGGGGGTGGTGAGGGTTGAAGGTGAAGATGCCGAGCGACGCGGTGCCGAGCGGAAAATGCCGGGCTTCGGCCAGCGGCAATCCGATCCAGCGCGCCGCCAGAATACCGCCGAACTGGCCGTGCGAAAAGAGCGCAATATTTCCACTCTGCATGCGAAGCCGGGCAATGAGGCGATCCGCGCGCCTGCAAACTTCCGTGGGCATTTCCCCGTTGGGACAACCATCTCGGAACACATCCCAGTTCGGCCGTTTCTCACGGATGTCCACGGAGAGTTTTCCTTCGTAATCTCCATAGTTCCACTCGGCCAGATCTGGTTCGATTTCCGGCACTGGCTTCAAGTCGACTAGTTCACATGTTTGCCTCGCGCGTTTGAGGGGACTCGTCAGCACCTGCGCGAACTCGATGTCCTGCAAATGCGTACCGAGTTCACGGGCCTCGTTCTCGCCGCGCAAGGTGAGTGCGATGTCCGTGAGACCAGTGTGCTGTCCGGTGATCGACCAATCGGTTTCGCCGTGCCGGATCAGGTAAATAGAAAGAGGCATGATCAGTTGCTTTTATTTCGGCTCTGGAGAGGGGTAACTGTTGTCACACCGCTTCTACCATCATGCGCGGGTCGATTGAATCCAGCACGGATGATGGCTATGAACTGATCGGGATCCAGACTT
>JBDTPK010000092.1:0-8698 GCA_039932735.1 Nitrospirota bacterium | reverse complement strand
TGCTGAAAGAGGGGGCGAACCTCATCATCCTCGACGAGCCGACCAACGAT
Organism: Nitrospirota bacterium; assembly: GCA_039932735.1. Lineage (GTDB taxonomy): Bacteria > Nitrospirota > Nitrospiria > Nitrospirales > Nitrospiraceae > Palsa-1315. The sequence continues at coordinate 8,648 of JBDTPK010000092.1, read as the reverse complement.
CTCGACATCAACACCTTGCGCGCACTGGAAGAAGGATTGGAACGTTTCGCCGGTTGCGCCGTCATCAGTAGTCACGACCGCTGGTTTTTGGACCGGATCGCGACTCACATCATGGCATTCGAAGGCGACAGCAAGGTGGTCTGGTTCGAAGGGAACTACAGCGAGTATGATGCGGATCGGAAGAGGCGCTTGGGCAAGGAGGCCGATCAGCCGCATCGGATTAAATACCGGAAGCTGACGCGTTAGCAGGATGTTGAAAAAGTCTCCCAGCGGCGTTCTCGCATCGTTCAGAGGCTCAACGTACCGAAGCGTACGCCTCGCCTCTTCGCTCGCTGCGGCCTTGTTTGGGAAAAGGCGCGTCTTGGCGCACCGGGGTTGGGCGGGTGAGAAGGTCAGCCTTTTTGAACACCCTGCGTTGTGTTGGCCAAGACGTGCGGATCAGTACGATACTGGGTACCTACACTGTTTTTCTGCAGCCTGTTAGAGCGTCATTTACGATGACACTTCGCGCGATCGTCACCGGGGCGGCGGGATTGATCGGGCACTACCTCGTGAAGACCGCCCCGCGATGGGCTCCCGGTTGGGATGTACAGGGACTGTCCCGAGCGGAGCTCGAATTGACCGAGACATCGGAGGTCGCCGCGCACATTCATGCGCTGAAGCCCGACCTTCTCATCCATTGTGCCGCGCTCAGTCGAACCAAAGCCTGCGAGCAAGATCCCGACCAAGCCCACCGCGTCAATGTGGACGTCACCGCGCACCTCGCGCAGCTGTCTCAGAACATTCCTTTCATCTTCTTGTCCAGCGCGGAAGTCTTCGACGGGAAGGCCGGCTGGTACGGCGAAGCGGATGAGCCGAACCCGATCAATGTCTACGGCCAGACCAAGCTCGAAGCCGAGCGTGTGGTGTTGCAGAACCTCCGGCACACGGTCGTTCGGATCGTGCTGACGTCTGGAACGTCGCAGAACGGCGATCGAAGCTTTGTGGAAGATATGTGCCAAGCCGCCAAGGCCGGCAAAGACGTGACGCTCTATGCCGATGAGTTTCGCTGTCCACTTCCTGCCTCGGTCATTGCCCGTGTCGTCTGGGAACTCGTCGATCGCAAGCAGCCGGGGCTCTATCACCTGGGGGGGAGTGATAGGCTCTCGCGCTGGGACATCGGTGAAGCCTTGCTGCCTTGGTATCCGGAGTTGAAAGGACGACTAGTGAAAGGCTCCGCACGGAACCATGTTGGGAGTCCCCGGCCCACCGACCTTTCTCTCCGTTGCGATAAGATTCAGCGGCTCCTGTCGTTTCGCATTCCGGGGTTTCGTGAATGGCTCACCGGACGTTCACGCCGAGGCGCGGACTTGTGGGATTATATCGATGGAAGTTCTTGAATCGGATCCTCTGTTTCTTGTCCTCACTGCGTATTTGGCCATGGCGGTTGTCATGGTGGGCCTATGGATCCTGCAACGTCGCATACGCAATGCTTCCATCGCAGACGTTGGCTGGTGCGCTGGTCTCATCGCGGTCGTACTGTGGTACACCACCCAGGCCGGCGGCGAAACAGAACGTAAAATGGTTGTGGCTGTCTTGGCCGCACTCTATGCAGGGAGACTGGGATTCTACATTCTCTTCAATCGAGTGATCGGTAAGACGGAGGACGCTCGCTATCGTCGGCTGCGCGAGCAATGGGGTCTTTCAGAATCGGTCAGGATGTTTGGATATCTTCAACTGCAAGCGCTGGCCTTAGCGGCCTTCTCTCTCCCGTTTCTGGTGTTGATCCAAAGCCCACGACCCCCGTTCGCGCTGATCGAGTTCGTCGGGTTGCTGATTTGGATCGTCGCGGTTCCCGGAGAAGCCATTGCGGACCGGCAACTCGCGCAATTCCGATCCAAGTCGTGGAATCGCAACAGGGTCTGTTCTGAAGGACTCTGGCGCTATTCACGCCATCCGAATTATTTCTTCGAATGGATGCACTGGTGTGCCTACGTTGTTATGGGAGTGAACACGCCAGGATGGCCTCTGACCTGGATTGGCCCGATCGGCATGGGGTGGGCCCTCCTGAAAGTCACGGGCATTCCATGGACAGAGCGACAAGCACTCACGAGCCGGGGAGAGGAATATCGAACCTACCAACGGACAACGAGTTCGTTCATCCCGTGGTTTCCCAAGATGAGATGATTCAGGGGCCCTGCTTGAGAGCGGCGAGGCGTTCCTGGGCGGTGGCGGCTTCTTTGCTGGTTGGATAGAGACGGATCACATCTTCGTATAACTGCTTCGCGTGGGGCAGGTTCATCTGCCGCTCTTCGAACTGGGCGGTCTCCAGCATCTCCTTGGCTTTGTCGCCGGAACAACTCAGCAGCAGCATGCAGCCGATGGCACAGAGCATGAGTCGCGTGGTCATCATAATAACTGTCCTTTCCTGAAGTTTCCTACTGGCTGGACGCATTGCCGCTCACCTGGCCTGATCGTGATCTCACCGAGTCGATCCCATAGCGGGGGGCCGCAATGGCTTCGCTTCGACAATGCGGGCAGCGGCTTGGGCTCGTCAGACGACGGCGGTCACGAAAGACAAAGTCACAGTGCTGACAGCGTGCCGGGTCCAGAATGAACCGCCTGGCCTTGTCGCGTGCGATCGTCTTTACAACATGGGTCAGATGCTCCTCGACCTGTCGCTCGGGAATGCCCAGCATTTGTGCCAACTGGTACGACGAGAGCCTGGTGCCCGTGATCACGTCGAGAATCCGTTGACGCGGCGTCCGTTCGAAAGGCAACATGACGCGACATCGTAGGGAATCGCGTGAGAAAAACCAAGGTCAAAGGCGCCCTTGAGTTGAACGGCTATGACGCCTCTGTCAGGATACAACTGTTATGCCCACTCTCAATCAGAGCGAACTCGCCGAACTCGCACTGAAACGCGTGGTGGCCTCCGGAGCCGAGTACGGCGATATCCGTCTCCTTGACAGCACGACCCAGACCATTCGCGGCGAAGATCGCCGGATCGCGTCCATTGGAGAAACCAGGGACAGCGGGTTTGGGATCCGCGTTCTCTATCATGGAGCCTGGGGTTTTGCTGCCAGCTCGGTCTGTTCGCTGGAAGAAGTCCCGCGTGTGGCTGAATTGGCTATCGAGATTGCGAAAGGTTCAGCCTCTCTGGTGATCGAAAAAGTGAAGCTCGCCGATGAGCCGGTCCATCGAGACCGGATCGTGACGGCGCAGCGGATCGATCCGTTTGCCGTTGCGCTTGAAACGAAAACGGCGCTGCTCCTCGACACCATGGAATCTGTCCATCGGCAGCCCGGCATCGTGCGGAGCAGCGCGAGCCTCTGGGCCCGCCGGGATCGCAAGCTGTTTGTGTCGACCGAAGGGTCGCACCTGGAATTCGACCTTCTGGCCGTGAACGGTGATTTCGATGCCACAGCGGTGAATGACGGGAGATTCGCCTCGCGGAGCTTCAATACGCCGCATCTTCGGATGGGCTATGAATTGATCGAGGACGCCAATTTCCTGGCCGAGGCCCCGCGCATTGCATCTCAGGCCGTGGAGAAAGTGAAGGCGCCCACTACCGAGCCAGGTCGGTACGATCTCGTCCTTGATCCTGAGCATCTGTCGCTCACCATGCATGAATCGTGTGGTCATCCGAGCGAGCTCGACCGCGCACTCGGGTACGAGGCCAACTATGCCGGTACCAGTTTTCTCACACCCGACAAACGGGGAACCTTTTGCTTTGGCTCCCCGCACGTGAATCTCGTGGCCGACAACTGCGAACCGGAGACCCTCGCCGCAACCGGTTACGACGACGACGGCGTGGCCTGCCAGCAATGGGACATTGTGCGCGACGGCATCTTCGTCGGCTATTGCACGAACCGCGAGGTGGCGACAAAAATCGGCGATACGCGCTCGCGCGGGTCCAACCGGGCCGATAGCTGGGGCAGTGTTCCGATGGTGCGTATCGCCAACGTCGGCCTCGAGCCGGGCGCCGGCTCCCTCGACGAGTTGCTCGCCGATGTGAAGCGCGGTATCTACATCGAAGGACACGGGTCTTACAGCATCGATCAACGACGGTATAACTTCCAGTTCGGTGGCGACGCATTTTGGCTGATTGAGAACGGGAAGCGGACACACATGGTTCGCGACGTCATCTACCATGGGATCACGCCGGAGTTCTGGAACAGCTGCGACGCGGTCGCTGATCGGTCCCACCGCCGGCGGTATGGGTTCATCACGTGCGGCAAGGGCCAGCCGAGCCAGTCAGGCTGGATGACCCACGCGGCCTCCCACGCGCGGTTCCGCAAGGTGAACGTCATCGAAGGGCAGGTCGGATCATGAGCACGACCGGCCACAAGACCTGGCCAAAGCTGACGAGCCGGGACGAGTTCGAGTTTCTTGCAGAGCTGGTTCTCAAACATTCGACCGGCGACCACACGCTGGTGTCGTTGCAGGATCAGCAGAGCGGGACGACGCGGTTTGCGAACAATCAGATTGTCCAGAACGTCGATACGAGGCGCGGATCGTTGCGTGTGACGGTGGCGTTCGGGCGACGTCATGGCACCGCCGGCACGACAGAGCTTACTGCAGGGGCGGTGCAAGAGATGGTGACCAGAGCCACGCAGATTGCGCATGTGTCGCCGGACGATCCGGAATACCTCCCGCCGGTGGAGCCACAGTCATATCTGACGCCTCCGACGACGCGAGCCGAAACTGCCGCTGCCGGCCCAGCCCGTCGGCTGGAATACACAAATGAGGCGATCGGGCAATGCCGGATGGAAAATCTTGGCGCAGCAGGGATTGTGTCCTCGTCGATCGCGACGGTCGGAGTGGCCGCAAGTATGGGACTCTTCGCCCACGAAGAACGGACCGATGCACGGTTCAGCCTCACGGTTCAGGCCGGTGAGGCCACCGGCTGGGCCGCCGCGGCCCACCGATCCATCGATCATCTGAGGGTTCAGGATCGGACGCTCACCGCGATTCATAAGGCCAAGCGGGGCCTGGAGGTGCAAGAGCTGCCTCCGGGGCGCTATACCGTGATTCTTGAGCCGGCTGCCGTCGCGGGGCTGTGGTCCTCGTTGCTCTGGGCCCTCGATGCGAAGTCTTACGAGAAAGGTACGAGTGCAATGACTGGTCAGCTGGGCCAGCCGGTCGTCGACACACGGCTGACGTTCCGTAATCTGCCGGCGCACGAGGATCTCCTGGGCATCGGGTTCACCGCTGATGGGTTGCCGGCCGTGGCATCCGATTGGATTATCGACGGGGTGCTCACGCAGCTGTCGTACGATCGGTTCACGGCGAAGATACGAGGGATCGGGAAGATCCCCACACTCGACGCCCCCTGCCTCTCAGGAAGAGGGTCGTCTTTGCCGACGTTACAAGATTTGATCAAGCACACGGAGAGAGCCATTCTTGTGACGAACTTCTGGTACATCCGGACGGTCAATCCGACCGATCTTACCCTGACCGGTATGACAAGAGACGGCACATTTCTCGTCGAGAGGGGAGAGATCGTCTCGGCGGTGAAGAACTTTCGGTTTCACGAAAGCCCTCTGCGAGTCTTCAACCAGATTTCGGCCTTTACCAACCCGACTGAAGCGATTACGTCTGAAACCGGCAAGCTCCTCGTGCCGGCGATGGTACTTCGAGACTTCAATTTTTCCAGCGTGACCCGCTTCTGAGACTTCTCCACCATGAGCAAGCAATTCACCCTCAGTTTGTTGACTCGGCGGGAGAGCCAGGATAGACAAGAATGGGGGCATAGACATGCGTATGACAAGGTGGTGCCTCATAACGGTGCTGGGAGAGAGCCTGCTGGGCGCAGGCTGCAACATTGCGAGGATTTCGGAGCAAGAGGATCTTGGGCGCGGGATCGTACAGGGCACGCTGGGAGCCCAATCGGCAGGCGATGTATGGCTCCCGATGCCAGCGCATACCGTTTCTTTCACCGGCTAAGTGACGTTGGTCGAGGGTGGGGCCTATGTGCTGAAGGGAGTCAGTGGCGTCGAACATCGCGTGGCGCATGACGAACATACTCGAATCGATCGACCGGCCCATGTCGGGGATCGGATCGAAGCCTTCGTGGATGACAGCGGCCGCGCAGTCCTTATTCGGAACATTGATCAAGGTGAAGGATCGCAGGAAATCAAGGTGACAATGGACCTGGGTGGAGAAACCGGCTCAAGCGGGTGATGGGAGGATCGATGTTCGCGACACTCTTGGTTGCAGGGATAACCTGTTGGCTTGCGATGGTCTTACCGGCGGAGGCCGAACCTGCCGACCAGACCGATGCTCCACCGCTCTTCGATAATCTTGGTTCCCTCCACCACCCCATCACCACCACGTCTGAACAGGCCCAACGATATTTCGATCAGGGGCTCCGACTCGTCTATGCCTTCAACCACGAAGAAGCGATCCGATCGTTTGAAGCTGCGGCCCAATTTGATCCGCAGGCGGCCATGCCCTATTGGGGAATTGCGTTGGCACTCGGCCCCAACATCAATAGTACGATGGAGAAAAAAGACGAACGTCGCGCTATCGAGATGGCCCAGAAGGCTCGCCGACTTGCAGGCCGCGCTACTCCCGAGGAGCACACCTACATCGAGGCGTTGGTCACACGGTATGTGGGCCGGAGGGGAGCCAAGCGCAAGGGCCTCAATGAGGCCTATGCGAAGGCGATGCGATCGGTCGCGCAGCGATTTCCCGAGGATGATGATGCGGCTACGCTGTTTGCGGAAGCGCTGATGGATTTGCGGCCCTGGAATTATTGGAAACAGGGTGGGAAATCGCAGCCAGGCACAGACGAGATCGTTGCCACGCTCGAGTCCGTGCTCGCGCGCAACCCCGATCACCCGGGAGCCTGCCACTACTACATGCACGCGGTCGAGGCCTCTTCGCAACCGGAACGGGCCTTGCCCTGTGCGGAGCGGCTGCCGGGTCTTATGCCGGGCGCAGGCCATCTCGTTCATATGCCCGCCCACATTTACATGCGGGTCGGGAAGTACCACGAAGCGGTGGAGCAGAATCAGCAGGCAGCCCACGTCGATGAGCAGTACTTGGCCGATCAACACCCAACCGGCGAGTATGCCGACGGCTATTACATGCACAATCTCCATTTTCTCTGGGCGTCCCTGGCGATGGAAGGGCGTAGTGTCGAAGCTATGAAGGTCGCCCGCGACTTGACGGCGACTATTACAACAGAGGAAGCCCGCAAAGACCGCGGGAAGGAACTCTACCTCTCAACGCCGATCTTCTCAATGATTCGATTTGGCCGATGGGAGGAGTTACTCAGGGAGCCTGCACCGCCCAAGGGATTACGTTTGATGGAAGGGATGTGGAGGCTAGGGCGAGGGCTTGGCCTTGTTGCGACCGGTCGGCTCCCTGGGGCTGAGGGTGAACACGTCGTCCTTGCCGGTCTTACGAAGCAGATCCGCCGGGATCGCACGACGGAAGAAAAGACCGAGCGGACGCTTCTCAAGATTGGCGAACGGGTTCTGGCAGGAGAGCTCGTTGTGCGCCGCCAACGCTATGATGACGCGATCAGATCGTTTGAGGACGCAATCAAAATTGAAGAGACGCTCCCCTACTCGGAGCCTGCGCTCTGGCCACTATCCGTGCGGCACTATCTGGGGGCGACGCTCGTGTTGGCCGGTCGTCCGTCCGAAGCGGAAGCGGTCTATCACGCGGACCTTCTGCGACATCCGAACAATGGATGGGCGCTGATGGGATTAATCCAGAGCCTGCGAGCTCAACAGAAGGGCGACCAGGCGACTGAGGCTGAGGATCGTTTCAAGAAGGCCTGGGTCCATGCCGATTTCATTCCAGCGGAGTCTCGAATGAAGTAACGAGCTAAGGAGAGGGTACGTCGGAGAGCTGGCCTTTTTCGAGGAGGATACCGGAGTTGTCGAAGGGCAGGCGGTCGTCTTTGAGGTGAAGCCGGCCCGTGATGTCGTACGAGAGGTCTTGTGCCTGTGAGAAGCTCAGGAGCTGGCGTACCACATCGAAGGTCGAGGTGCTTGTCTCAACTGAGACTACGGACTCGCTGAGTCGAGGGATTGTGATGGCGATATTGCTCAATCCACGGGCTAGCCGTTTCCCATTGAGATTGAGCGTAAAGTCGATGCCCGTGACAAGCAAATCGAAATCGTTGGGGTTGCGGATACGGAGGTCCACTTGCAATCATTGTTCGAACGCGGTTCCCTCCAAGGGCGTGACATTCGTGACGAGCACCTCAGGGGGTTCGCCTTTCATGAACCAGGAGGCGCACCCGACCATAGCGATCAGGAGGACACATGAGAGGTAACGGACGATGATCTGCATGATGTTGAATCATACAGAAACATCCGAATCGAAGCTATGTCCGTAGTGAATTGTAGGCTTCACGATGCTATTCGACTGAATCAGTGAGGAGGGCAGTTTCATGAGAAAGCATGCCGTTCTATCCGTTCTTGCAGTGACCGTTTTCCTCCTCGGAGCCTTGAGCCTCCAAACAACAAGCCAAGATGCAGCGGGTGCCACTCCGAGCAAGGCCTACTTCGCAGGAGGCTGTTTCTGGTGCATGGAAGAAGCCTTCGAAAAAGTTGAGGGGGTGCTGTCTGTGACCTCGGGATATATGGGGGGGACGGTTGTGAGTCCGAGCTATGAAGAGGTGTCCGCTGGACGAACGGGGCATGCGG